>JAVRPG010000683.1:0-2705 GCA_032162325.1 Mycobacterium sp.
TGCTGATACGGCCGGCTGACTGCAGCGGCGGTGCGTCGTGGAGGGTGTTGTCGCCTTCGGCGCCATAGCGCTTCACAGCCGAATACGGCGAGATCGAATATGGCGGGTTACCGGTAGGTGATGCCAGGTGCACTGTGCTGCTGGGTCTTCATCTCTCACCGACGCTGGACTATGCGGGAGCTGCGGTTGAGATAGCGCCGTCACATGACGGAACCTTCCGAACGGGTTGGCCCGAGTCCCTCAGCGATTGGATATGTGGCCAAGGGATGGGTAGCGGCGTTCTGAAGAAATGACACGAGTTTGAGACAAATGCTCGATGACATCGCGTGAGACAACTCGCATTGGCGAGTCCCCGTTACTGAGTCCACCCGGATTTAGAGCCAGGTTGTTTGTTCCGGATTCAGTTGATCTCGCGGGCCACGGGGTAGTGGGTGTGGCTGCATCGGGCAGCGTACTCGGCCGGTGTGCGGTAGCCCAGGGCCGAATGCCGGTGTCGGTGGTTGTGCTCGTCCTTGAAGTCGCCGATCACCACCCGGGCCTCGAAAAGGGTGTTCCAGTGGTTGCGGTTGCCAATGTCACGCTGGAGGGGTCGGCGGGTTCGCTCGTTGCCTGTTTTGCCCTTCGTGGCTTGTGCCTCTTTTGCGGCCCGTCGACACCAGAGGACCGGCCGACCTGGCTTAAGAGGAGCGTGGCGTCGCCCCTATTGGGATATGCCGATCGACCGGTCCGTGCCACCCACGATGGAGGGAGACGTGTTCCATGATGGTCATCGGGATCGATGCGCACAAGCGCAGCCATACCGCGGTCACTGTTGACGAGATGGGTCGACAGGGATTTGTGAAAACTGTTGGTACCACGACACAAGATCACCTGCGGCTGCTTAAGTGGGCGGTCGGTTTGGCCGAGGAGCGGTTGTGGGCGATCGAGGATTGCCGGCACCTGACACGGCGGCTCGAACGTGACCTGATCGCCGCGGGCGAGTCGGTGGTGCGGGTCTCGCCGAAGTTGATGGCTCATGTGCGTGACTCGGCGCGTAGCTACGGCAAATCCGATCCGATTGATGCCCTGGCGGTGGCGCGGGCCGCGCTGCGGGAGCCGGATCTGCCGACCGCGCGCCTCGACGGGATTGAGCGTGAACTGCGGTTGCTGGTCGATCATCGTGAAGACCTGGTCGCCGAGCGTACCCGCATCACCTGCCGGCTGCGGTGGCATCTGCATGAGCTGGACCCCGGTTGGACAGCACCGACAAAGCTGCAGCGGCACAGCGCATTTGACAAGGTCCAGGCACACTTGTCTGGTCGCAACGACGGCGCCATCGTCCGTCGACTGGCGCTGGGGCTGGTGGAGCACTTGCGGCTGCTGACCGACGAGATCGACGAACTCACCGCCGAGATCACGGTCCGGGTGACCAGGATCGCCCCGTCGCTGTTGGCCATCGTGGGCTGCGGTGCACTCAGTGCGGCAAAGATTATCGGGGAAACAGCCCACGCTGGCCGGTTCCGTTCCAAAGACGCGTTCGCGCGTCACAACGGCACCGCGCCGCTTCCGGTCTGGTCGTCGAACAAACAACGGCATCGCTTGTCACGCACCGGCAATCGGCAACTCAACGCGGCGATACACCGCATCGCCTTGACTCAAGCACGGCTTTACCCGCCAGCTCGTGAACTGCTCGAGCGCCGCAAGACCAACGGCGACGGCGGCATGGAGGCCCTACGCATCCTCAAACGCCGACTCTCTGATGTCGTCTACAAAGCGATGCTCGCCGACCAAAGCTTCTCGCTCCCCGACGCTGCTTGACAGAGGAGCTAGAGGCACCCCTTGCGTAGGCGATTGTTGAATGATTCGATGTAGCCGTTGTTCCACGGGGTACCCGGAGGAATGTAGGTCAGGCCGACCTTGCCGTTGCAGAACCGTTGCAGCGCTTGGGAGCTGACGACAGTTCTGAAGACAACGATCACGACAGTCGGGCGTCCCGACACCTCCATCCGACACGGCAAGAGAACTCGTATCGTGCCTGGTCGCACAATCGGCCTGTGCCTACGTATCAGAAGGTTGGGGGTTCGAACCCCTTCCGGCGCACCTTCGGGCGCGCCCAGCCAACACCTCGTAGAGCAGTTCGGTCAGGACGCGTTCCTTTCTGGGGGTTTTCACGCGGCGGTCTCGGTGAGATGTTGGGTGAACCAGGCGCTCGCTGCGGCACTGGACGTGTCGAACTGCCACAGGTCATAGGTCGAAGACGGCCAGCGTGCTAGAGGCAGTAGCGACCACGGCGCCCGAGGCGGCCGATACAACGCCTTCGGTGAAGGCGATCCGGGAACCAGCCTTGACCACTGTGCCGGTCGCGGTGAGCAATCCGCTGCCAAGCCGAACTGCCGTGAGGTAGTTGACCTTGATCTCCACTGAGGTGCAGCCGCGGCCCTGGGGCAACCTGCTGTGGAGTGCAAGGGCGGCCACGGAGTCCAGCAGGGTGCAGACAAGACCGCCATGAACGACGCCGATCCCGTTGTAGGCCGATTCGTCTGGCTCACAGGAGAACACGACCCGACCCGACTCAGCAGACACGATGTCAAACCGCATCAGCTGAAAAATGGGTGGCGGCGGCAGCGTGCCGTCGATCATGGCTCGCAGGTAGTCCAGACCGGTCATTGTCAGGCCCTGGGCGGTGCTGAGTTCGGGGTCGTGCCAGGTCACGACGCGTGAGCGCA
>JAVRPG010000684.1:0-8641 GCA_032162325.1 Mycobacterium sp.
AGCCGACCACCGCGGCGGCGCTCAATGTACGTTTGGCGTTCGGGTCGAGCCGATCGATGCGCGCGGCGATGGTCGCCTGCAGCGTGGGGGGCACGATCACCTCAGCACCCTCGGCGGTCGAGATGTATGCGCCTGACTTCCCTACCAGCACGCCGCGCTCAGCAAGTTCACGCACAATTTCCTCGGCGAAAAAAGGATTACCGGCAGCCCTGTCGGCGATTGTCTGGCCCAGTGCACCAACAGATGGATCGGCCCCGAGCAACTCTGAAACCAGTGCTGCCCTCTCCGGATCACTCAGTGGCCCAAGGGCTATCGTCTGTGTCCCGTGCACCCGCGTGAGCGCACCCTCATAGTCGGGGCGGTACGTGACCAGCACCAGCGAGGGCGTCTGCGGGATCACGGTGAAGAAATCGGCCAGCATCGACTCGCTGACCGCATCGATCCAATGGGCGTCCTCAACGACATAGACTGTGGGGGCTTCCCGGGCCAACGACGCGGCATTCACCAGCGCGGTCAACCGTCTTCGACGAGCATCGGGATCAATCGCCGGTAACGGAGCATTCGGGTCGGCGATGCCCAGCAGGTCGTCAAACAGCAGCACATCTTCCGGGTCTGCCTCAGGAATCCCGTCGCGCACTCGATCACGGGCTGTCTGCTCGTCTAGACCCTCGACGCCGGTGGCTGCGCGCAGCAGGCGCGCCACGGCATGGAAGGGGACCTGGCTGGTGTGCGACTCGCAGAATGCGGTGAACACGTCGATATCATCGGCGTCTGCCATCGCCGAAACTTCACGCACCAGACGGCTTTTGCCTATGCCAGGCGAGCCGACCACGCCGACCACAGCGCCCTGCCCGGCGACTGCACGCTCCAACAGCCCCGCAACGGCGGACATCTCCCACCGCCGACCGACCAACTTCGACTCAGCATGACTGATCGCGCGGTGCTGGTCGCCCATGCCCAGCAGGCGACGGGCGGCCACCGGTTCCTCGGCACCTTTAATACGGACCATCTCCGGTTCACCTAGCGCCGCTGCGCCATCAACCAGCCGAGCCGTGGACGCGCTGAGCATCACCCCACCCGGCGGCGCGACCGATTCCATCCGCTGTGCCATACCAACCTGCTCACCAACGGCGGTGTATCCGAAAGACCCCGAACCGATCTCACCGGCGATCACCTGACCGGAGTTCAGGCCAACGCGCAGCCGGAGGTCCACACCGTCGCGATCTTGGACCTCGGCCGCAAGCCGCTTGGCTTCCTCTTGAACACCTAATGCGGCCATGCAGGCTCGAACGGCGTGATCCTCCAAGGCTGCGGGCGCGCCGAAGACAGCCATGATCCCGTCGCCGGTGAAGCTGCCGACCGTGCCGCCAAAGTGCTGAACCACCACCGCCGCACGGTTGACCAGATCGGTCATGATCTCGCGCAACCGCTCTGCACCCACCGCCGCCGCGATGTCCATCGAATGCACCACGTCGGCGAACAACACCGTCACCTGCTTGTACTCAGCCGACTGGCTGGCCTGCGTGACTCGCGTACCGCACTCGCCACAGAACTTGGAGTTCAGCGGCAGCTCCATGCCACACGACCCACACGACAGTCCAGTTGCTGTCAGTGCACCGCGACGGTCCTCAATGCCGTCCACGTCAGTATCGTTTCACCCCTGCTCAGGGATGTCCGTCATATCGCTGTGCCATCTCCGATACGAAGTTTTGAGACCCTCACATGTCGTCTATTTCGAGACGGCGTTCAGTTCTGCTCGGGCCTGGTCGATTTGGTCGTATGCGTAGGCAACGATGGCTGTCATGGTCATCGCCTCACCCTTACGGGCGAGCGATTCGTAGGTCTCATGGCCGAGCACATCGCGAAGGTGAGTGATCGCAGTGCTGATCTCCGAGACCGCCGCCGCGGTGGAGGGATTGAACGCGAATCCTGCAATGGTCGCCGCTGCTTCATGGCGTCCGAGCCGGTCGAAGAGGGCGGCGAGCACCACCAGGGGTACGCCGATCATGAAGGTGTTGCCGGACTCGTGGTAGCTGCGGATGCCCACAGTGACGTAATCGAACGCAGTCGTCGGGTCGCCGTACTTGGCCTCGAACGAGGACAGACCGGTCGCCAGGATGGTCTCGACGGTGCGGTTGCCGCTGTCTTGAGCGATCGCCAGTCCCCGGCGGCGGGCTTCCAGCGCGCGGTGGGGGTCGGCATCGCGGAACGCGAACCCGTAGGCGGACAGGGCGTATGCGAGCGCATAGGGGTTGCGGGTGGCCTCGGCGGCGTCGATCAGGCCGGTCGCGGCGGGTCTCGCCTCCTCACGGGAACCGGCGGTCGCCAGTGCGAATACGATGCATGCCCTGGTGAATGTGTGGGTGTCGCGACCGCGTGCGAGTTGGGCGCGGCACCATTCGACCGTGCGTTCCGGCTGACCTGCGGCGGTGTACGCAAAGCCCAGCAACCCCTCGGTGCCGAACGGCACTTCGTGGCGGCCACTTCCGATGACAATCTGGCCGTCGTCGGCGTAGTGGACAGCCGCCTCAACCCGTCCGGCTACCCAGCACTGCGACGCGATCACGTAGAGGGTCGCAAGCCGGGGGTGGTCGATTGAGCGCGCGGGTCCGATCAGCTCTTCGGCCCAGGCGATCGGCTCATAATTTTCGACCCCAATGCCGAGGAACCCCGCGTAGGTGGCGATGGCGGCGGCGACGTCCAGGTCGTCGTGGTCGGCGGCCCACCGGAACGCGGTGCGCAGATTGGCCAACTCGGCGGTGAACCAGGTGTACGCCTCACGCTGTCGCGGGCTGTCCCACAGGGCCAGGATGTCAGCTTCGCGCCCGGCGAAGTAGCGGGCATGCGCGGCCCGAACCTCGGCTACCTCGCCGCGGGCGACGAGTTGTTCCTCGGCGAACTGGCGGATCGTCTCCAACATCGAGAATCTGGTCCGGCCCGAAGATCGGTCGGCGATCAGTAGCGACTTGCGTACCAGTGCGTCGAGCAGGTCAAGGACGGCGTAGTCGTCGAGGTCATCGAATCCGGCTACCGCGCAGGCACTTTGGAGGTCGAATCCGCCCGCGAATACCGAACATCGCTCCAGCAGCGCCTTTTCCGCGTCGTCGAGGTGGTCGTAGGACCACGCCACCGCGTGGCGCAGGGTGTGGTGGCGTGCCAGGCCGCGCCGTGACCCAACTAGCAGCCGGAACCGGTGATCGAGACGATCCCGCACCTCGCTGGCGGTCATCGACGCCATCCGTGAGGCCGCCAGTTCGATGGCCAGCGGGATGCCGTCGAGGCGGCGACAAATCTCCACGACCGCGCCCGCCTCATCAGTTGTGGCCATCGAGAAGTGGGGGGCCAGGTTGTGTGCGCGTTCGACGAATAGATTGACTGCGGCAGAGGCGATACCCGAGCCGATGTCCAGCGTGGGCACCGGCCACAATTGCTCGTCGGAGACTCCGAGTCCTTCGCGGCTGGTGGCAACGATCCGTACGGTCGTCGATGCCGCGAGTATGGCCTCGATCAGATCAGCGGCGGCGTCGAGAACGTGCTCGCAGTTGTCGAACACCAGCAGCCGCACTCTGCCCTCCAGGGCGGCGGCCACCGACTCGCTCACGCTCTTGGCCGGCTGCTGGGTGATGCCCAGCACCGCGGCCACCGCGTCGGGCACCGCAGCGGGATCGCCTACCGCAGCCAGCTCGAAAAACCACACCCCGTCCGGGAATTCGTCGACCAGCCGCCCGGCGACTTCGGTCGCGAGGCGGGTCTTGCCGACCCCGCCCACCCCGGTCAGCGTGACCAGCCGATGAGCCTTTACCGCGGCTTGCACCTCGCCGGCCTCGGACTCGCGCCCGATGAAGCTCGTGGGCGCAGGCCGCAGATTCCCCGGACCCGCATCCAGTGCCCGCAGCGGCGGAAAGTCCGTGCGCAGGCCGGGCGCTCGGACCTGAAATACCCCCACCGGCGTGGGCAGGTCCCGCAGCCGCCGTGCCCCCAAGTCCACCAGGTCGACTCCGCTCAGCAGTCCGGCTGTCGAGTCGGCCACGAGGATCTGACCACCGTGCCCGGCGGCCATCAGCCGTGCGGCGCGGTTGAGCACCGTGCCGAAGTAGTCCCCGTCCCGCAGCTCGGCCTCGCCCGTTGCGATCCCCATCCGCACCGGCAGCTCCAGTGCTCGCTGGGCAGCGATGGCGGCGTCGACAGCAGACCTCGGCGAGGAAAACGCGGCGACCACGCCATCTCCGGTATGGGTGAACAAGAAACCCTCGTACGCCTCAATCGCGCTGCGCAACACCTCGTCATGCGCCAGCAGGGCCGCCCGCATTCCGTCCGCGTCGGCCTCCCACCGACGGGTCGAACCCTCAATATCGGTGAACAGAAACGTCACAACCCCCGACGGCGGCACCCCCGCGGACACCCGCACAGGATGTCACACACAGCCCTCTTCCAGGTTGGAACCGCGACTGACTTTCGAGACTCTCGTATGTCGTCTTATTCGAGACATCGTCAGCGCCGCAGAGCTGAAACCCTGGCCGGTGTGAGCCGAGCGGTCAGCTTGGGACCAACGGGTCCGGGGCCTCGCTATTGGGGCGGGAGAAGCATGCGCTCCCACTACATCGCCGCTTTCCACGCCGCGCCGCTGATGATTGCGGGCGGCCGCGGGCTGATCGTGCACACCGGCCACTACGGCGCGGTGTCCTACCACCAGGGTCCCGCCTACGGGGCGCAGAAGGGGAGCCGACAAGATGGCCGCCGATATGGCTAGGGAACTGCGCCCGCACCACGTCGCCGCCGTCTCGATCTGGATGGGCGGGCTGGACACCGAACGCGTGCGCGCCCACGCGGACGCCCTGCCGTCGGACGGCACCAACTGAGGGTTGTCGCCAGCTTGTCCGGCGGTCAACCGGATCGTGACCGGGGCTTCCCGTTGATCGGTCAGGGCGTGAATCTTCGTGGTGAGCCCGCCGCGTGAGCGGCCGATCGCGTGATCGTCGGGCTCATCGGCAGCTTTCTTGTAATTCGACAGAGCCCCCTGTGGCGAGCGTGTCGGATCGTGCGCCCGCGCAATGTTGATGCGCCCGCACGTTCGTCGAATCCACCGACAGCAGCTCCTCGAGGTCCTCGGCCATCCCGGCATCGAACCCGAACACCGCCGCGACCTGGGCCAACATCGCATCGTAGGTGCCGTCCAAGGACCATCGATGACGCCGCTTCCACACCGTCTGCCACGGTCCGAAATCGGCCGGCAGGTCGCGCCATGGGCTACCCGTGCGGAACCGCCACGCGATGCCTTCCAGTATCAGACGATGGTCACCGAATCTGTTGCCCCGCTTGCCCTCATCAGATGGCATCACCGATTCGACAGCTGCCCAGAACTCATCAGAAATCACACCCATTCGCGTCACCGGTCAATCGTCGCTGGTCAACGCCTTCCCATTCGGGAGACACGCCCTAGGCGCCCCCGCGGCCCGGGTATGCAATTAGGTCGTAAACCCTAAAGGCCGTCCCGGGTAAACCCACCTGTCTCATACGTACTCGCGGTGGCGGTGCTCGAGAGGATCTAGCATTCGTCATGCGGCGTCGAGAACCCACGCACCAGCGTCGGCCGTGTCCGGTCGCGCAGCGCTCCCGGGCTTCAGACCTGACTTCGAGGCGAAAGGCCACCCGTGAGCGACAAACCGAACATCCTGATCATTTGGGGCGATGACATCGGACAAAGCAACCTCAGCTGCTACACCGACGGTGTCATGGGCTACCGGACCCGCAATATCGACCGGATCGCCGACGAGGGAGTGCGGTTCACCGACTACTACGGCGAGCAGAGCTGTACCGCCGGGCGGGCGGCCTTCATCACCGGCCAGAACCCGTACCGCTCCGGCTTGACCAAGGTGGGTATGCCCGGCGCGACGGTGGGGCTCCAGGCGGAGGATCCGACCATCGCCACGGCATTGAAGGCGCAGGGCTACGCCACCGGCCAGTTCGGCAAGAACCACCTGGGCGACCGCGACGAGCACCTCCCCACGGCACACGGCTTCGACGAGTTCTTCGGCAACCTGTATCACCTCAACGCCGAGGAGGAGCCCGAGAACGTCGACTATCCGAAGGACCCGGCCTTTCGGGAGAAGTTCGGGCCGCGCGGCGTGCTGCACACGTGGGCGAACCCCGACGGCACCCAGCGCATCGAGGACACCGGCCCGCTCACCAAGAAGCGGATGGAGACCTGCGACGAGGAGTTCCGCAACGCCGCCGTCGACTTCATGACGCGGCAGCACGAGGCGCAGACTCCGTTCTTTGTGTGGTTCAACGCCACGCACATGCACTTCCGCACTCATCCCAAACCCGAGAGCATCGGCCGCGCCGGGCGCTGGCAGTCCGAGTACCACGACACGATGCTGGATCACGACGACGTCGTCGGCAGCCTGCTCGACCTGCTCGATGAACTCGGCATCGCCGAGAACACGATCGTCATGTACTCGACCGACAACGGTCCGCACATGAACTCCTGGCCCGACGGCGGCATGACCCCCTACCGCAACGAGAAGAACTCGAACTGGGAAGGTGCCTACCGCATTCCGGCGATGGTGCGCTGGCCGGCGCGCATTCCGGCCGGAACGGTGCTCAATGGAATCGTCAGCCATAACGACTGGTTCGTCACGCTGCTGTCGGCGGCCGGTGTCCCCGACATTGCCGACAAGCTGCGCGCCGGAACGGATCTGGGTGGCACCACCTACAAGGTGCACCTCGACGGGCACGATCAGTTGGCGTACATCACGGGTGAGACCGAGGAGAGCCCACGTCAGCACTTCTTCTACGTCAACGACGACGCGGACCTCACCGCACTGCGGTTCGACAACTGGAAGTTCGTGTTCCTCGAGCAGCGCTGCCCCGGCACCCTGCAGGTCTGGGCGGAGCCGTTCACCGAGCTCCGCTTCCCCAAGCTGTTCAACCTAAGGACCGACCCGTACGAGAGGGCCGACATCACGTCGAACACCTACTACGACTGGGTCATTGATCGCGTCTTCCTGTTCGTCCCGGCCCAGGCCTACGTCGCCCAGATGCTCCAGACGTTGGTCGAGTTCCCCCAACGGCAGAAGTCGGCCAGCTTCAATCTCGAACAGGTGATGGCCAAGCTGCAGGCCGGGGCCAAGAGCGACTAAGCTAAGCTAAGGCGCTCTGCGCGATCATGAGCACCCTCAGATCTATGAGACGCTCAGCGGCACTTCGCATTTGACCTCAACATGGATAGTCGTAATTATCCATGGCGAAACCCGTCGTATGGCACCAGATGAATCAAGTCCGTCCTGGCCCCTGGCCCCCAGATCGACCATCGGTGACTTGAAAGATGTTGTACGAGTGGGACTTCAGGCCGGGAGGCACCTTACGTATGGCTACGGTGCGTAGCCGGCGCAGAGCCGTTAAACCAGCGCCAGCGCATCGCCGCATCGATTAGGGTGAATGCGGCAATGATCATCTGATGATTCAATGATTCATCCGATGAGACCAGTCGGGGTCCGTTCAGCTGGAACAAGCACGGACTCGAGCGGTGGCACCGCGGGTGGCTGCGAGCGGCCAGCCGGTTACAGATGCAGTCCCGTGACTGTTTGCCTGCCGGCATCGAGTCATTTTGTTACCTCGTTGGTCCGCAACAAGGTGTCCCAAGCGGCGGATACTGCATCTGAACCGCGGCTCACAATCAAGAGGAGCTCGATGACGCACCTACAACCGCTGCGGTCCGCGATCACTTTCGCCCCCCGGGCGGCACAGTGATCGGCGATCGCTGTTATGCCACGGTGCTGCTCGATGAGGAACTGTGGCGGTCGCTGGCCGCGCTGGACCCTGCAGACAAAGTAGCTTGGGTGCACGGATGCGTACTCGAACACGGTCACAGTGGCGACCACCGTGCCCTGGCCCACCGCGCTGGCCCGCTTAGTTACTGGCTTCAATGGGACGAAGGGCACGGACCCCGTATCAGCACCACCGACCGGCCCGACCCGCTCGCGCGAGAGGCCAGCCCACGGGGTGAGCCATCGGGCCAGCCACAACATGCAGAGCGGCCGACCATGGCCGAGCACTCGTCGACTGCGGCCGCTGAACCCGCTGGTTCAAAGAACTCGGGATCCCAAGCCGAAGCGCTGTGGGCGATCGCCGCTGCGCTGGAACGCCTAGCTGACGTGATTGTCGGCGCGCTCAATCCCGCGGAAGCACCTGGGCGTCATGCAGCTGGCCGCGACAAGCGTTCGTGACGAACGGTCCGCCGCGTCCCGCGAAGCCCATGCAACACTATTCGATCATACGTTCCCATGGGTTGAGGCTGTCCTTACCTCTGCCGATCTGGGCAGATGGGTTGTGGCCGTTGGCGACGTTGGTCAGGGTTGGCTCGTTCACCGGCTCGTCGATGGACTCGTCGTTGGCGATGGCGTTGGTCTCATAGCAATCCGAGCAGTTGCAGGTTGGCGATGTATTTGACGATGATCGGCGCCGAGACAAGTGGGATGTCTTTGTCCGGGCCGATTTTCGCTTCCTGCACCGCGGTACGGAACCGGTCGGTCGGCGCGATGGTCCCGCGGGTCGGCTTTTCGGGGTGTTGGTAGTTGTGCAGCAGCGGCAGGAGCGAGGCTTGGCGCTGCTGTTCTGGTAGGGCGCGCAGGGTGGTCTC
>JAVRPG010000685.1:0-8397 GCA_032162325.1 Mycobacterium sp.
CAGGAATCTCGCCACCTTATCCGGACCGTGTATGACGCGCGCGGCGGTCGGCGCCCAGCGGTTGGAGACGCCGGTGAAGTTCACGTCCGGATGCAGAAGGCGCACAACGGCATCCAAGTCACCGGCGGCCAGCGCGGCCATCAACGAGCCAGCCACCTCGTTGTGGGTTTCATCGGCCACCGCAGGCGGCGCGGACGCCAGCGCCCGTCGCGCGCGCGACGCGAGTTGGCGAGCCGATGGAGCACTGACCCCGAGTACATCGGCGATCTCACCGAAGGGCACGGCGAAGCCGTGGTGTAGCACGAACGCCACCCGCTGATCGGGGTTGAGCCGCTCCAGCACCACCATCGCGGCGAATCGGGCATCCTCACCGGCCACCACCGCGGCGAGCGGATCGTTGCCGTCGAACCCCGTCACCACCGGTTCGGGCAGCCATTCGCCGAAGTAGGTTTCCCGCCGGTGGGCGGCCGAACGCAGCCGGTCCAGGCTCAGTCGACTCACCACCGTTGTCAGCCAGGCCCGTAGATCGTTGATGGCATCCGAGTCGCTAGCGGCCCATCGCAGCCAGGCATCCTGGACGATGTCTTCAGCGTCGGCGATGGTGCCCATAAGCCGATAGGCGACGGCCAGCAGATGCGGACGTAGCTCCTCGAACTCGTCGATCCGCGTGCTCGCGGTCATGGGCCGAGTCTAGTTTCCGCCTTCACAGCTGTCGAACGTGAGCTTGTGCTCGAAGGATCGCCAATATCTCGCGCACAAGCTCACGTTCGGCATGAAAACCGTTCGGTGCCAATCTTTGTCGGCGACGCCAGTGATGTCGCTCAGCATGTACTTGATGGAGGTCACACCGAGTCGCCGTGGGGCGGGCAGCGGGTGTCGGCGGGAGCTCACTGGGCTGGAGAGCGAGCTCGCTTGATGCCGAGCAGACGCAAAGTGGATTGTCCGCGCGGCGCGTCGGGCTATTTCGCGTTCCCCAGCTTGCGCGTGGGCTTAGCTGCGGGGCCTAGCGCGCAAACATCAACGCGCGCTTGACCTCTTGGATGGCCTGAGTCACTTGCATTCCACGCGGGCATGACTCGGTGCAGTTGAGGGTGGTACGGCAGCGCCATACACCGTCGACCTCGTCGAGGATGTCTAGCCGTTCGGCGACGGCTTCGCCGCGGATGGCGCTGCCGGCGGGGGTGGACTACACCGGCATCGCCGGTGCCCTTCACGCTGTGCTGCTGACGCCGCACGCACCAGTTGCCAACGTATGACAGCCAATTCAGTCGCGCTTGGTGAAAATCGTTCGGTGCCAAGGCTTGTCAGCAACTGCGGTGATATCGCTCATCACGTGCTTGATGGTGAGGTACTCCTCGAGGGAGTAGTCGCTCATGTCCTTGCCGAACCCGGACGCCCCGAGGCCGCCGTGCGGCATCTCGCTGATGATCGGGATGTGGTCGTTGATCCAGACACAGCCGGCCTTGATCTCGCGCGACGCGCGCTGCGCGCGGTACACGTCGCGCGTCCAGGCCGACGCCGCAAGGCCGTATTCGGTGTCGTTGGCCTGCCGTAGTGCGTCGTCGTCGTCGGTGAACGTGCGCACGGTCAGCACCGGACCGAAGATCTCGTCGCGGTAGACCTCCGAGCCCTCGCCGACATCGGCGATCAGCGTGGGCCGGTAGTACGACCCCGGATGATCGGGTGCGCTGCCACCGGTGACGATGCGTCCGCCCTCGGCGGGGGCGCGCGCAACCATTCTCGCCACCTTCTCGCGGTGCGCCATCGAGATCAGGGGGCCCAGGTCGGTATCGGCGTCCTGCGGATCACCGACGACCACCTTGCCCATCACCTCGCCGACACCCGCAACGAAGTCGTCATAGAGCTCACGGGCGACGATCGCACGCGTCGCGGCGGTGCAGTCCTGGCCGGTGTTGATCAACGCGCCTGCGACGGCGCCCTGGATAGCGGCGTCCAGGTCGGCGTCGTCGAAAACGACGAACGGCGCCTTGCCGCCCAGTTCGAGCTGCACGCGATGGCCGTGCACCGCGGCGGCGGCCATCACCTTGCGTCCGACGGCGGTCGACCCGGTGAACGTCACCAGATCGACGTCGGGGTGGCCGGCCAGCGCGGTGCCGACATCGGAACCGGCCCCGGTCACCACGTTGAACACGCCGTCGGGCAGCCCGGCTTCGCTGGCCAGCCGGGCCAGCGTCAGCGTCGTCAACGGTGTCAGCTCGCACGGCTTGATCACCACGGTGCAGCCGGCGGCCAACGCGGGCAACACTTTCCAGACCGCCATCTGCAGCGGGTAGTTCCACGGTGTGATGGTGCCGACCACGCCGATGGCCTCGCGCCGGATGCTCGACGTGTGGTCGCCGGAGTACTCCGCGGTGGCCTTGCCCTCGAGGTGGCGGGCCGCGCCTGCGAAGAAGTCGATGTTGTCGACGCTGCCCGGCACGTCGAACTCGGCGGCCAGTCGCACCGGCTTGCCGGTCTGACTGACCTCCTCGGCCACCAGGTCGTCAGCATGCTCACGGGCCAGCGCAGCCAGCTTGGCCAGCACCGCGGAGCGGTCGGCCGGGGTCGCCGTCGCCCAGCCTTGCAGTGCCCCGCGCGCCGAGGCGACGGCTCGGTCCACATCGGCTCGCGAGGCCAAGGCATAGTCGGCCACAGCCTGACCGCTCGCGGGATTGATCACGTGATGCAGGCCGCCGCCGGTGATCACCGGGGCGCCGTCGATCCAGCTGCCTGCCACGCTGGTGGAAACGGTCGCAGTCATTGGCCCAACGCTAGCCGACGTGAACAGCGAGGCTACGCATTCCCGCAGCGCGAGGCCCTCCAAACGAGGGATTTGATGGTCATAGTTGCTTGCCACGACGGATTCCGTGCACAATCACTTGCATGGCTAACCCGGGCGCTTCGCAAGGCATCGGGCCCGTCTCGCTCCGTGTGAACACCTCAAGGCCCGGCGCCGCGTTCCAGCTTGACGAGTTGTCGAAGCAGATCATCGAGAAGTTGCAGCAGGACGGTCGCCGTTCATACGCGGGTATCGGCAAGGCGGTTGGGCTGTCCGAGGCCGCCGTGCGTCAGCGGGTCCAGCGTATGGTCGACGCCGGCGTCATGCAGATCGTGGCGGTCACCGATCCGATGCAGCTGGGCTTCGCCCGTCAGGCGATGATCGGCATCCGCTGTACCGGCGACACCACCAAGGTGGCCGAGAAACTGGCAGCCATTGAATCCGTCGACTACGTCGTGCTGACCGCCGGCTCGTTCGACGCCATCGTCGAAGTCGTCTGCGAGGACGACGATGACCTTCTCGACCTACTCAACACCCAGATTCGCGCATTGCCGGGAGTGATATCCACAGAGACACTTGTTTACCTGAGACTCGTTAAACAGCAATACAATTGGGGTACAAGATGACAACTATCGATATCACACAAGAGATTACCGCCGAGCTGGGCGCAAAGGCCAACCGTCACCTGTGGGGCCACTTCGCCCGCCACGGCGCAGGCATCACGCCGCCGATCATCACCCGCGGCGAGGGCGTCACCATCTGGGACAGCAACGGCAAGAGCTACATCGACGGCCTCTCAGGCCTTTTCGTTGTTCAGGTCGGCCATGGCCGCAAAGAGCTCGCGGAGGCCGCGGCCAAGCAGGCCGAGACGCTGGCGTACTTCCCGCTGTGGTCGTATGCCACGCCGACGGCGATCGAGCTGGCCGAACGGATCGCCGGCTACGCGCCCGGCGACCTCAACCGCGTGTTCTTCACCACCGGCGGCGGCGAGGCCGTGGAGTCGGCGTGGAAGCTGGCCAAGAACTACTTCAAGCTGACCGGCAAACCCGGTAAGTACAAGGTGGTTTCGCGTTCGATCGCCTATCACGGCACGCCGCAGGGCGCGCTGGCGATCACCGGCCTGCCCGTGTTCAAGGCGCCGTTCGAACCGCTGACCCCTGGTGGCTTCCGCGTACCGAACACCAACTTCTACCGGGCGCCCGCCCCGTACGAGCACGACATCAAGGAATTTGGTCAGTACTGCGCGGACCGCATCGCCGAGGCCATCGAGTTCGAGGGTCCCGACACCGTCGCGGCCGTCTTCCTCGAGCCGGTCCAGAACGCAGGCGGCTGCTTCCCTCCGCCCCCAGGCTATTTCGAGCGCGTTCGCGAGATCTGCGACGAGTACGACGTGCTGCTGGTGTCCGACGAGGTCATCTGCGCCTATGGTCGCATCGGTTCGATGTTCGCCTGCGACGATTTCGGCTATGTGCCCGACATCATCACCTGCGCAAAGGGTTTGACGTCCGGCTACTCGCCGATCGGCGCGATGATCGCCAGCGACCGGCTGTTCGAGCCGTTCAACGACGGCAAGACGACGTTCGGCCACGGCTACACGTTCGGCGGGCATCCGGTGTCGTCGGCGGTGGCGCTGGCCAACCTCGACATCTTCGAGCGCGAGGGCCTCAACGACCACGTCAAGGAGATGGCGCCCGCCTTCCGCGCCACGCTCGAGCAGCTCTACGACCTGCCGATCGTCGGTGATGTCCGCGGCGACGGATTCTTCTACGGCATCGAGCTGGTCAAGGACAAGACCACCAAAGAGACCTTCAACGACGAGGAGAGCGAGCGGTTGCTACGCGGCTTCTTGACGCCGGCGATCTTCGAGGCCGGCCTGTACTGCCGTGCCGACGACCGCGGCGACCCAGTCGTTCAGCTGGCGCCGCCGCTGATCAGCGGCCAGAAGGAATTCAACGCGATATACGAGATCCTGCACGGCGTGCTGAGCGAAGCCAGCCGGAGACTGTAGCTCTCGCGCTAACGTCGGCGCGTGCCCCCCAATCAACGCAAGCCGCCGATCGATCCGGTCCGGTGGCAGCCGCCGCCCGTCGACCCGCTGCCGGACTTCGGACCGGCCGACCTGACCGTCATTCCCGTGCCGGGCAACGCGCCCGAAGACGTGGTGGTCGACGCCGACGGCCACATCTGGACCGGCGTCGACGACGGCCGAATTGTGCGCATCCCGCCTGACGGTGGCGATCCTGTGGTCGTCGCCGACACCGGCGGTCGGCCGCTCGGCCTCGAGGTGGCACGCGATGGGCGACTGCTGATCTGCGACAGTCCGCGTGGGCTGCTCGCGCTCGACCCGACCACCGGCAATATCGAGGTGCTGGCCGATTCGGTGGCGGGACGACCCCTGAAGTGGTGCTCGAACGTCATCGAGATGCCGGATGGGACAATCTTTTTCACAGAGTCGACGAGCAAATACACATACGCGGAGCTGAGGGCGCCGGTTCTCGAGGCGCGCGGCGACGGCGGCCTGTACCGACGTGACAACGACGGCACGGTGAGCACCGTGATCGGCGGTCTGTACTTCGCCAACGGAGTCACTCCGACCGCCGACGGGTCGGCCCTGGTATTCGCCGAGACGCAGGCGCGGCGGTTGTCGAAGTATTGGTTGACAGGGCCCAAAGCGGGGACGGTCACTCCGCTGGTGGTCAACCTGCCGTGCATGCCGGACAACCTGTCGACGGGCGCAGACGGCCGGATCTGGTGCGCGATGTTCGCGCCCGCGAATTCGACTCTGGACTGGCTGACGCCGCGCGCACCGCTGCTGCGCAAGCTGGTATGGCGAATGCCCGAGCGGCTACAGCCACAAATCAAGCCCGAGGTGTGGGTCGTCGCGTTCGATCCCGCCACCGGATCCCCCGTGAACGGCGTGCACATGACGCATCCGCATTTCGGCACGGTGACCGGAGTCGTCGAGGCCGACGGCAAGTTGTGGATGGGCAGCATCGGAGCCGCGGCGGTCGCGCACTGCCCCCTTCCCTGACCGCCGAGCGCACGGTTGTTGTACGCAAATCGCGAGTGAGGCCGCAAACAAGCGTGCAGTCGGCGAAGCTCGGCATCACAATTGTAACTCTGACAACATCAGTCACAGCGTGGCTCCGCGGAAATCGGGCCGAGATCGCCTAATCTGCGGTCACGATGGCGACCTCACGGATGTTCTCCACGCGTGCGTTCTCCCTGGTTGCGGCGTTGGCGATGTTGGCTGCGCCGGCGCTTCTCGGCATCCCCGCAGCGACCGCCGAGCCGAATGCGGCGCCGGAGGGCGCCGTATGTCCGTACCGGGAGGCGACGCCCCCGGCGGTCGACTCCTCCGAAGTGCCGGAGGCAGGCGATCCGCCAGGCCCGCTGCCCGTGCCTGCCAAGCCGCTCGGAGGCGATGCGCTCTCCGGTTGCGGAATCATCACCGCCCCGGGCACGCCGCCCGTGCCAGAGGACATCTCCGCCGAGGCATGGGTGGTCGCCGACCTGGACACCGGCGACATCATCGCCGCACGGGACCCGCACGGCCGCCACCGGCCGGCCAGCATCATCAAGGTGCTGGTCGCCCTGCAGGCGCTGCGGGACCTGCCGATCCACACGGTCGTGGCCGGTACCCAAGACGACGCCAACGCCGAGGGCACCAAGGTCGGCGTCGGCGTAAACGGCTGGTACTCGATCAACGACTTGCTGCACGGCCTGCTCATGCATTCCGGCAATGACGCCGCACACGCGCTTGCCGCCCAGCTCGGCGGGATGGACACCGCCGTACAGAAGATCAATGACCTGGCCGGCAAGCTCGGCGGCCGCGACACCCGCGTCGCGACGCCGTCGGGCCTGGACGGACCTGGCATGAGCACGTCGGCCTACGACATCGGCCTGTTCTACCGATATGCCTGGCAGAACCCGACTTTCGCCGACATCGTCGCCACCCGCAGCTTCGACTTCCCCGGCCGCGGCGACGTCGGCTACCCGGTGGAGAACGACAACCAGCTGCTCTATAACTACCCCGGCGCGATGGGTGGCAAGACCGGCTACACCGACGACGCGGGTCAAACCTTCGTCGGGGCCGCCAACCATGACGGCCGCCGCCTGATGGCCGTGCTGATGCGCGGCACCCGCGAGCCGATCGCGCCGTGGGAGCAGGCCGCACACCTGCTCGACTACGGGTTCTCGACGGCGCCGGGCACCAAGGTGGGCACGCTGATCGAACCCGATCCCTCGTTGCCCGCCGCGAAACCCGAAGCCGCAGCGAGCAACTCCGCGGCGAGCCAGGCGTCGGCAACGATGCCGGATGTCGACGCCATGCCCGTCCGGGTGGGCGTGGGCATCGTCGGCGCCGTCATCGTGTTCGGGCTGATCCTGGGTGCCCGGTCGCTAAACCGACGGCCACAGCATTAGTGTCTGCGTAGCCGCGAAAGGCTCAGCGCGCCAAGGGCTCCCACCGCGGCTGCGGTGAGCGCCCCACGCACCCCGAGACCCTCGCGGATCTGCACCCGGGGTGTGATCTGCGCCGGGGCGGGCGCATCGACCGGTGCGGCGGTGAGATTCTCGGTGGACGTGGCCGCCCATGCCGTCGCGAACAGAATCAGTCGCGCGGTGATGTACGCGAACACCATCAGGCCCAGCACCGGTCCGAAGGTCGCGCCGGCCGGGCCGTGCACCACCGACTGCAGATAGATCGACGCGATCTGTTTGAAGATCTCGAAGCCAACGGCCGCGATCAACCCAGCGCGAACAGAGCTGCGAAAGCTGACCGATTCGCGGGGCAGCCGCGTGATGATCCAGGTGAACAGCAGCCACGAGATCAGCATCGCCATCAGAAACGAAACGACTCGCAGCACCAAACTGATACCCGGAACATCTTGAAAACCAAGCCATTCCACCACCTGCTTCATCACGTCCGAACTGCCAAGCACGGTCAGCGCGATGGTGACGACAATGGCGATGAACGTGCCAAGCAAGGCAAACAGGTCGGACAGCTTGGTGCGCACGAAGCCCGGCGTTTCGTGGCGCGTCCCGCCCCACATCTGAGTGAGCGCCTCGCGGAGGTTGGCCATCCAGCCCAGCCCGGCCCACGCCGCGGTGGCCAGGCCGATCACACCGACAGATGTGCGCGACTGGATCGCCGAGTCCATCAAAGAGATCAGCTGCTGTCCGAAATCACCGGAAACCGTCGATTTGATCCGCTCCTCGATTTCGGCGAGCAGGTCGGGCTGTCGGGAGAGCACGAAGCCGCCGATCGCGAATCCCACCATCAACACAGGGAACATCGCGAACACCGTGAAATACGTGATGCCCGCGGCGAAGAAATCGCCCTTGCTGTCCTGATAGCGCTCCTGCGCCCGCATCACGTGGTCGAACCAGCCGAACCGCGCCCGCAGCCGGTCCAGAATCCCCGGTTTGGCCGGCTTGCTTGTACTTTCCGGCTCGGCCGGAGGTGTCATCCCGATCCCCCCAGAGCGTTAGGCGCGTGGCGTTAAGAACCCTAACCGGTCATATACCCGCTTAAGCGTCTTCACGGACACGTCTTTGGCGCGCTCCGCCCCAGCCGACAGCACCGATTCGAGCTCGGACGGATCGGCGAGCAGTTC
>JAVRPG010000686.1:0-3783 GCA_032162325.1 Mycobacterium sp.
GAAGTCGAGCGCCGACTGGGCGCACATCCGCACCCGATCCGAGGCAGGCAGCAGTTTGCGGCGCAGTTCGATCATCGGCGGGAGATCGACTGTGAGCCATTGGAATTGGTCACCGACGCGTGCGGCGTCGAGGCGGTAGAAGCTGGTCTGCAACCCCTCTGCGAGTGCGACAACGGTTGCCCTTGGATGGTCGACGAGATAGCGGCGGGTGTTCCTGTCGTATGCGACGGCCCGCACCGCCATGTCCTGACGGCGGGAAAAGCCGAACTTCGCGAAGTCGTAGTCGATGGAATCGGCCAGCTGGATCGCCATCGGGTCGTCGATGATCGAATCCGGCCTGCGGGCCTCGCTGGCCCGCACCTGCAACGTCAGCAGCGCGGTTTCGGAGACGCCGGTCAACACGGTGCCGTCGGCCTTCGCCGTCGGAGTGGAGCTCATCGCAGAACCTTGTCGATAGTGCGCAGGTTGCGGGTGGTGGTCGAGGACTTGTAGCGCTTCTTGCCCATGGTCTTCCCGATCGTGGAGTCCAGCGTGGCGGTCCTGGAAATCTGCCAGTAGATGACGCCCTTACCCCGTTTGATCTTCTCGTCGGGCGCGGCATCCTTGGCGAGCGCGGCGAGTTCGTCGAGCGCCTTCTCGTCGGTGACGAATGTGACGTAGGAGTGGTGGTCCTCGACCTGGCGCTCGAACGGATAGGCGTCGGAAATGGCGCGCACTGTTTCGATGTCGTAGGCGAGGACCCAGGCGTCGTAACCGAACGCGTCGCGCAACGCCGTTTCGGCCTTCTTCCTCACCGCGTCCACCCCGGAACGGCTCTCCACGAGGACGTTGCCGCTTGCCAAAATTGTTCGCACGTTGGTGAATCCAGCCTGTTCGAACGCCTTGGCGACCTCGGCCATCTTGAGGTTGACGCCGCCGACGTTGACGCCGCGCAGGAATGCGGCGTATCGGGTCATGTCGTTCATCGTAGATTCGACGACGGAGGCCGTCATCGGCTCGGCCATGCAGACGTAGGCTGCCGATATGGGACGCCAAGTATTCGACGACAAGCTGTTGGCCCTGCTCAGCGGGAACTCGCTGGGCGTGCTGGCCACCATCAAGGGCGACGGCAGGCCGCAGCTGTCGAATGTGTCCTACTACTTCGACAAGCGCAACCTCGCCATCCAGGTGTCGATCACTGAGCCGCGGGCCAAGACCCGCAATCTCCGACGTGACCCGCGGGCATCGATTCATGTCAGCTCCGACGACGGCTGGGCGTACGCCGTCGCCGAGGGCGAAGCGACCCTGACCCCGCCCGCCGCGGCTCCCGACGACGACACCGTCGAGGCTCTGATTGCGTTGTATCGCAATATCGCCGGTGAGCATCCGGACTGGGATGACTATCGGCGGGCCATGGTCGACGACCGGCGGGTGGTGCTGACGCTTCCGATCGCGCACGTGTACGGGATGCCGCCGGGTCGGCGGTAAAGGACACGACGGGCGCGTGTCGAGCGCGCTACGCTGCGGTCATGGCATCGGAGGGCAGGAGCGAAGCGAACCGGGAATCGGCAGAGCCACCGGAAGACGACACCAAGCGCAAGTTCCGGGAGGCGCTGGAGCGGAAGAAGGCCAAGGCAGCGGGCGTTTCCGACCACAAAAATGGGGGATCCAAGCAGCCGCGGGCGCACGGACCGCTCGAACATCGCCGGGAGTTCCGTCGCAAGAGCGGTTAGCCCCTGACACCCGAGTTCCTGCTGACGACGCTGATCGTGGTGGCGACGCCGGGTGCCGGCGTGCTGTACACCGTCGCCGCAGGGATTTCGCGCGGCTGGATGGCCAGCCTGGTGGCAGCGTTCGCCTGCTCGAACGCGTCTTCCCCGGCGTGGCCGTTGTGTGTACCATCGCGACCCGGTGCCGGTAGCCCTCTCGATAGTCGCGATGCTCGTCTACTCCGCACGCATGCACCGGTCCCCGGTCCGGTCGAGGAGATCGCCGTCGCCTGGATCGACCGACTCGAATTGATGCTCGCCGCGCTCGCCCGCGACCGCGACGCGATCGCACCGGAGCGATCGATCGATGTGGGCTTCGACGGCTTCATGGCCGACGAGATGGGCGTCGCAGAACAGGTTTTCGGCCTTGTCGGCGAGCCGGTGACCGACGACGCGCGTACCGCGATGGCCGATTACCTGGCAGGCCACCAACGCGGCCGACTCGGCCGGGCCGTGACGCCGTGCGAAATGTTCGGTCTCAACGAGGAAGACCTGCGCGCGCGTTTCGCGCCGTACGTCAGCCGCTTCCTGTCGTAGCGATCAGACGGTAACTGGGCTGCGGGACTGGCGCGCCTCCAACACCAGAATGGCGACCAGGCAGATGGTCGACAGGACCCCGACCGCGACCGCGAAAGTCACACCGGCGGTTTGCAATCCCCAATCCTGAGCCGCGAGGCCCTCACCGACCACGGGCAACGAGATCGCCACATACGCGACGACGAAGTAGGTAGAGCTGACCTCGGCGCGACGGTCGGCGGGCGTGCGTTCGGCGACCGCGGCCAGGCCGCGGCTGAAGCTGATGCCCTGGCCGATACCCGCAACCACCGCGGCCGCGATGAGCCCGACCAACGACGAAAGCTGCAGCGCCACAGCGAGAATCACCATGCCGACCACCAGGATCGCGCAGCCGACCGCAACGGCCCGGTTGGGGTTCATCCTGCTGGCGGCCACCTGTGCGACCGCCGAGGCCGCAAAGATCGAGCAGGCGATGAGCCCGGCGAGCGCATGGTTGTCGATGCCGACGACTTGGGAGAGGAACGACGGCGCCACCGCGGCGAAGAGGCCCGTCACCGCGAAGCCTGCGAACGCCGCGAGGGAGGCGACGACGAAAACGGCGCGTACCTCGACCGGCACCGACAGCCGCTGCGCGCCGATGCTGCCGGTGCGCTGTGAGGTCTCCGGCACGACCACAACGGCGATGCCGGCCAACACGGCCAGCACGATGTGCACGATGAAGCTCAGGTGCAGTGGCGCCGGTGCGTATTGGACGAGTAGTCCCGCCAGCAGCGGCCCGATGCCCAGCCCGCCCATGTTCGCGACCGTTGCGACGGCGGCGGCCCGGGTGCGCCAGTTCGGCGGGGCGGCCTCGATGACGGCGGCGGTGGCGGTTCCGGTGAAGAGTCCCGCCGACAACCCCGACAGCACTCTGCCGATCAGCAGCATCGGCACGGAGTCGGCGACCAGGAAGACGGCGGCGCTCGCCACTGCGAACACGACACCGGCCAGAAGCACCGGCCGTCGGCCGATGGCGTCGGACCACCGGCCGAATGCCAACAGCGCGAACAGCACGCCGCCGGCGTATGTCGCGTAGATCACGGTCGTCGTCAGGACCGCGAAGTGCATGTGCACGGCGTATAGCGCATACATCGGCGTGGGCAGCGTGGTGCCGACCATGATCGCCGCGAAGGCATAGGCCAGCAGCGCGAAGGCGAGAGAACGCGGGGGCTCGTCGGTCATGAGTTCACGCCGAGTGTGGGGCATGTGAACGTAAACGTCGAGTGGACGCGTCAACAATCCCCACGCTGGCGAGAGTCGGGCCACACCCGTTAGTGCGCGCCGATCAGTACATAGAGGATCATCAGCAGGCCGACGACCGCGATGACGAGGGCCTGGCCGAGACCGCCTTCGACGTTGAGCAGCAGGGCGACCAAACCGCCTGCGCCCGCCATCTGGGCCAGCAGGTAGAACAGGCATACGGCAAGGGTGGTGGTGGCCGCCGCAATCCGTACCGGCCGTTGCTTCAACCGGAAGCTCA
>JAVRPG010000687.1:0-5168 GCA_032162325.1 Mycobacterium sp.
GGTCGTACGGGGGTGAGACCTCGACGACGTCGATTCCGAGGACCGGCAGCTCGTAGCAGATCCGCCGGACTGCATCCAGCAGTTCCCGGGCCGAGAAGCCGCCAGGCTCGGGTGTTCCCGTACCCGGCGCGTGGCCCGGATCGCACACGTCGATGTCGACGGACAGGAAGACGCCCTCGCAGTCGGAGGTGGCGATCTGGAATGCCTCGGTCAGGCAGGTTTCCAGGCCGCGGGCCACGATCTCGGTCATCTCGTAGGATCGCAGACCGTGGGCGGCCATCCACTGAAGGACGGGCTCGTCCGGCCAGTATCCGCGCAACCCGAGTTGCAGGAACCTATCACCGCGCAGTGCGCCGGACTCGATCAGCCGTCGCATCGGGGTGCCATGGCCGACAAGGGAACCCAGGTGAATGTCGCCGGTGTCGGCGTGGGCGTCGAAGTGGATCATCGACACCTTGCCGAAGCCGTGCTGACGGGCCACCCCGGTGTGGTCGGGCCAAGCGATGGTGTGGTCGCCACCGAGGATGATCGGGATCGCACCAGCGGAGGAGACCTTGAATACGGCCTCCTCGATCAACTGCACTGCCTCCTCGATGTGCCCGTTGTGGAACTCGACGTCGCCGGCGTCATACACCCGCAGGTCCCTGAGGCCGTCGACCCGCAGCGCCAGGCTTGGACGGGAACCGTCCTGCGGCAGGTAGCAGGCCTGGCGCAGCGCCGACGGGCCGAAACGTGTCCCTGAGCGGTAGTTGGTCCCGCCGTCGAGGGGTGCGCCGAGGATGACGATGTCGGCGTTCGCGTAGGTCGACACGTCGTCGAGTTCGCAGCGGGGGACACCGAGAAAGGTGATGTCCGGGCCGAATCCGGTGAATGCCATCTCTATCCGCCTTCGTTGGTGATGGTTGTTTCAGTTGCTCACGTGGTGCCGTGCAAGGCGATGACCGCTCGGAACGCGTGCCGAATGGTGGCGCGGATCCGTCGCTTGTCCACCGGACTCAGTGGCCGATAGATGTTGTCGATCTCCAGCCCCGCCATCACCGCCATGACGGTTCGTGAATCCAGTTCGGGTTGGCGCGAGCCCAGATCTCGGAACAGCCGGCTGAGTGCGGGCACCATCGCCGCATACCACGCCTCGAACATCGGGCGGAGCCGTTCGTCGCGGCTGGCCTCGGTGACCAGTTCGTAGCGCGTGACGATGGCGCCCTGCGGCGAGGTGAATCCGTCGATGATCATGTCGGCGACGAGGTCCGCGAGCTCTTCGGCGGACATCGTCGGCCGCAGTCGTTCGGCGGTGCGGACCACGCGGTCGATTTCGCGGTCCGACAGTTGTTGAAAGGCCTGGGCGATCAGATCCGACTTGTCGTCGAAGTAATAGCTCAACGCACCCAAGGGCAGTTGCGCCTGGCTGGCCACGATGCGCATGGAAAGCCCGGCCAGCCCGACGCGGGCCATCACCTCGATGGCGGCGTCGATGATCTCGATGCGGCGCGCAGCGCCACGCGCCGTGTTACCAGTACTTCGCAGTGGCTCAGCGAGTTTCGGGGCGGCTCGCGCGGCGGCGCCTTCGTGTGTGCCCACCTAGCTGCCGGTCAGCCCTGGTACTTGAGGGTGGAGAAGTCGGTGTCCCACATCCAGGCGGGCTGACTTTGCCAGTTGGAGTATCCCTTTCGGGTGGCGACGGTGTTGTGGAGGTCCGCGAGGTTCACCCAACACAGCGAATCGCGGTATGCTTTCGCCGCTTCGACGTACAGGGCCTGCGATTTGGTTTGGTCGGGTTCGGCGCTGCCCTCGTCCAGGAGCTTGTCGGCTTCGGGAACCGAGCAGCCCTGCAGGTTGACCGGTGCGTTGGTGTACTGATAGATCCGCGACCAGGTGTCGGGATGCGCGGCATCGGGATTCCACGAAGCGAGCAACAGATCGGGTCGCTGTTCGGGGTGTTCGTTCAAGGCGAAGAACTGGGCCGAGGGGAAGTCCCGGATGGTCGCGGTCAAACCAGCTTGCTGAAGAATCACTTGGATCTGGTTGGCCAGATCTTGAAGGGTACTGTCGCCGGTCGGGAAACCGATCTCGACGGCACCTCCCTTGGCGCCGATTGCGGCCAACTTCGACGGGTCGAGGTGGTGTGGGTCGGGGACGGCACCGTCGGGCATCATCCCGGTCGGGTAGAACTGCGTCGACGGTGAACCCTGCGCGCCGAATACGGTCGTGGTCAAGGCGGTTGGGTCGAGGCCTGCGCTGAGCGCTTCTCGCGCTGCGGGAGCACCGAACACCTTCGAGGCGGGATTCACCATGATGAGCGCCTTGACCAACGCGTTCCCCTGCAGCACTTCGGTGTTCGGGCCCGTGGCGAGTGCTTCGTAGTCGCCCTTGGACAAGCCGTGCAGGATCATGTCGAGCTGGCCGGTACTCAGTTGGAGGCGTTGAACCGCGGTGGCCGTCATCACGGGGAGTGAGACGGTGGTGATCTGCGGAGCGTCGCCCCAGTAGTTCTTGTTGGCGCTCAGCGTGTAGTGGCTGGCCGTGACCGCCTCTGTCAGTTCGTAGGGGCCGGTTCCGGCCGTGTGCGATGCCAGCCATCCCGTTGCGTGGTCGCCACCGGAGGCGTGCTGAGTCACGGCGGTGGGGCTGGTCATCAGTGGCCCGTACGGAGAGGCGAGGTAGTCGAGGAACGGCGCCACCGGCTTTTTGAGGGTCACGACGAAGGTCAGTGGGTCCGGCGTTTGCATGTCCTTGAGATCGGCGAGCATGTAGGACGGCCCGGCGGCCATGTCGATTCGCCGCTGAAAGCTCGCTTTGGCCGCCGCGGAGTCGAACGGCGTCCCGTCAGCGAACTTGACGCCAGGGCGCAGGGTGAACGTGTAGGTCAGCCCGTCGGGGGAGACAGTCCACTTGGTCGCCAGCAGGCCGTCGATCTTCGTCGTACCCGGTGCGTAGCGGAGCAGTCCCTGATACGCCGAGGTCATGATCAGCAGACCTTCTGGCTGGTAGAAGACGTCGGGGTCCAATGGCGGTGGGTCGCTCAGAAGGGGACTGCGCACCGACGACGTCAAGGCCGCGCTGTCCGTCGGGCTGTTGCTGCTTCCCGAGCAGGCCGTGCCGGCCAACAGCAGGGCGGTCACTGCCAGGTATGTGACGCCGGACTTGACTTTCATACTCAAAGCTCCTGCACGTGAGGACTTTTCGGTGATTTCTTGGATCGAGTGTCACCACGTTTCGTTTCGTCCACGTGACACGGCGGTTACCAGTTTGTACGAACGTCCAACTATTGGACGGTTGACCTAGAACTGCACGTTTTGGCGTTCTACTCTCGTGGCAGCCGATCGGCCGAGAACGACGGCAGTCACGCTCAAATGCGAAGGGAACGAACACAATGCCTACAACGGTGCCGGGAGCGTTCGATCTGACCGGTCAGGCGGCGCTGGTCACCGGATCGAGCAGTGAGCTCGGCATCGGGTTCGCGTCGGCCCGGCTATTGGGCCAGCTCGGCGCATCGGTGATGGTCACCGGGACCACGGACCGCGTCGTCGAGCGCGCAGACGAACTGCAACGCGAGGGCATCGCCGCCGCCTCGCACGTCGCCGACCTGTTCGATCCAGAGGCCGCACGCGGGCTGGTCGAGGCCACCGATGCTGCATTCGGCAAGCTCGACATCCTGGTCAACAACGCCGGGCTGGCGTCGGTGCACAGCCCCGAGCAGCCCAATCCCCTGATCGCGATGACCGATGACGAATGGTCGCTTGCCCTTCGCCGCAATCTGGACAGTGCCTTCTACGTCACCAGGGCCGCATTGCCTGGGATGGTCGAGCGCGGGTATGGCCGGATCGTCAACGTGGCCTCGACGGCAGGGATCCTCACCGCATACACCGGCGACGTCGGCTACCACACCGCCAAGGCGGCGATGTTGGGGATGACGCGCTCGGTCGCCGTCGACTACGCCGCAACCGGCATCACGTGCAATGTCGTGCTGCCGGGTTGGATCGCGACGGCGGCCCAGCTCCCGTCCGAGGTCGCACAGGGCAACGCCACTCCGGTGGGGCGGTCGGCAACGGCGGCCGAGGTCGCCACCGGCATCGCCTTCCTCGCCGCACCGGGCGCCTCGTACGTCACGGGCACCACGCTGGTGATCGACGGAGGAAACGCGATCGACTAACCGGTGGCCAGCGCCGGGCGCAGGAAGTCGCCCGTCACCGTGATCGCGGGAGCCGACGTGTCACCGCCGATGACCAGCGTCGCGAAGGCGATGTCGCCGACGATGCCTGCGAACCATCCGTGCGAGTGGGTGTTGTCTCCGAACTCGGCGGTGCCCGTCTTGCCGCCAAGTCCGGGAATGTCCTGCAACGCGATTGCCGTTCCGTCGGACACCTTGATGGAACGCTGCGCCGAGGTCCAGGTGAAGGCGCCTGACGGCCGCCCGATCGGGTCCGAGTCGGCCCGGCGGGTTCACGACGAATTCGACGAGGTCGCCGCATGGCAG
Organism: Mycobacterium sp.; assembly: GCA_032162325.1. Lineage (GTDB taxonomy): Bacteria > Actinomycetota > Actinomycetes > Mycobacteriales > Mycobacteriaceae > Mycobacterium. Next base: position 4,475 of record JAVRPG010000687.1, read on the forward strand.
GTGTTCCAGTGGGCGCAGCGCAGCTACGTGCCCGACGTCAGCGTGGTGGGGCAGTAGCGGCAGTGTCACTACCTTGTCGCACTCTGTCAGCGCGGTGATGCTCTTCGCCGCAAGCTGTATTGCCCACTCAGGTTGGCTGACTAGCCCAAATCGGTGCGGAAGCCGGGGCCTGCCTCAGGGGTGACGTTGTGTGCGGTGATCTCCTCGCCGCAATGGGCGCACGTGAGGCGCGGGTCGGCGATTTCGCCGCAGGCGTCGTGGCGTAGCACGACCGGTGGGCCGCTCGGGTGCGGCAGATACTCGTCGCCCCACCGCATCAGGGTCACGATCGCGCCGAACAAATCGCGCCCGGCGTCGGTGAGCCGGTACTCGTGGCGCTCAGGATCCCGGGAATAAAGAACCCGCTCGAGCAGGCCCGCATCGACCAGCATCCGCAGCCGGGACGAGAGCGTGGGCCGGGGGATGTTGAGGTTGCGCGCGAGCTGACCGAAGCGGCGCACCCCGAAGAACGCTTCGCGCAGGATGAGCAGCGTCCAGCGCTCGCCGACCAGCTCCAGGGCACGGCCAACGGACTCGGCCTCGAAGCGGTGGGACAGATCAGCGGAGGCGACCATGGTTCAATAACCATACCGGTTCAATTGCTGAACCGACAGTGGTAACGTGATTGAACCAGCTGACCGCCTCACACGAATGC
>JAVRPG010000688.1:0-15632 GCA_032162325.1 Mycobacterium sp.
CCGATCCGCACCTGCAGGTCGTGCACGCTGAGGACGGGGTCGGTCACCGTTTGCTCCTGGCCTCGATCATGGTGCGCTGCTTGGGATCCAGCACGTTGCGCAGCCCGTCACCGACCAGGTTGAACGCGAGCACGATGACGAAGATCGCGGCGCCTGGGAACACCGCCATCCACCACGCCATCGTCACGAATCCCTGCGAGTCGAAGATCATCCGGCCCAGCGACGGCTGCGGGGGCTGGATGCCAAGGCCGAGAAACGATAGCGCCGCCTCGGACAGAATCGCGAACGCCAGCGACAGCGACGTCTGCACGATCAGCGGTCCCGCGATGTTCGGAACGATATGGCGGGCAAGGATATAGAGATTGCCCGTACCCATGGCCTGCGACATCTGGACGAACGGTTCGACGCGCACACTGAGCGTGCTCGCACGGGCCACCCGCGCGAAGATCGGCGTGTAGACGATGCCGATGGCAAGAATCGTCGTAATGGTTCCTGGTCCCAGGATCGCGACGACGGCCAGTGCGAGCAGCAGGACGGGGAACGCGAACATGACGTCGACGACGCGCATGAAGACCGTGTCGACCCAACCGCCGCGATAGCCGGCGACGATTCCGACTGTCACGCCAACGATGACGGCGAACGCCACGCTGACGACGGCGACCCGCATCGACGCCTGAGTCGCCACCAGCACGCGGGACAGGACGTCGCGGCCCAGTTCATCGGTGCCGAACCAGTGATCGCCGCTGGGCGGCCGCAGTGCGCTTGGCACGTCGACGTCGTTGACGCCGAATGGGGTGACCCAGTTGGCCGCCACCGCAACGAAGACGACGATGCCCAAAACGACTGCGCTGACAACGGTCACCGGGTTGCGCAGCAGCAGCCGCCACGAGGCGACCCTCGTGGTTTCGGCGGTGACGGTCGTCATGCCAGCCGGATCCTGGGATCGACCACCGCGTACAGCACATCCACGATGAGGTTGATGAGCAGGAACAGCGCGGCGATCAACAGCACCGCACCCTGGATGACGGGGTAGTCGCGGGCGGCCACCGCGTTGTACACCAGACGGCCCAGCCCCGGCCAGGCGAACACGACCTCGACGACGATGACACCGCCGAGGATCGTCGCGAGCTGGATCCCCGTGATCGTCAGCACCGGCACGAGCGCGTTGCGAACGGTGTGGCGGAAAGTCACCACCCGCGGCGTCAGGCCTTTGGACCGGGCGGTGCGGACATAGCCCATCGCCGCGACCTCCAGCACCGCAGAACGGACATAGCGTGTCATGATCGCGGCGGCCACCAAACCCACTGTCAGGCCGGGCAATACGATGTGACGCAGCCAGCCTGCAGGGTCGTCGAACAGCGGACGATAACCCGATGTCGGCAGCCAGCCGAGCGTGGTGGCGAACAGCGCGATCAGCAGGATTCCCAGCCAGAAATCGGGAATCGACACGCCGAACTGGCTCGTGACGCGCACGATCGCATCTGAGGCGCGGCCCTCGTGCAGCGCCGACCAGATGCCTGCGGGCAGCGCGATCAACAACGCGATCACGATGCCCACCAAGCCAAGTGACACGGTCGCGGGCAGGCGCTCGAGCAGTGTGAGGGTAACGGGGTCACCGTTGCGGAAGCTGACGCCGAGGTTTCCGGTGAGCGCGGAGCCGAGGTAGCCGAAGAACTGCTCGACGATCGGACGGTCCAGGCCGCTTGCCGAGCGCAGCGCGTCGTAGGCCTCGGGCGTGTAGCGGGTGCCAAGGGCGATGCGCACCGGATCGCCGGGCACGAGATGAACGAGCGAGAACACCACCACGAGCACACCCACAAGCACGACAAGGGAATAGAGCAGCCGTCGCGCGATGAATCGCACGATCGGGTGGGTGAACACGGCCATCAGGCGACACCACCCGACGCCATGCTGGCGGTGCGGAACCGTACCGCCCCGTCCCGGCGTGCCTCGTAGCCCGACAGTCTCGTCGTCCAGGCCTGGATCACCGACGGGTTGTATAGGTAAATGTAGCTGACCTGATCGGCGATGATCGTCGCCGCCTTGGCGTAGTCGCCGGCACGCGCGCTCCGGTTGGTCTCAATGCGTCCGGCGTCGAGCAACCGGTCGACCTCAGGGTTCGAGAATTTCTGCGCGTTGCTGCTGCCGTCGGTGTGGTGCTGGGCATAGTAGAAGTCGTCGGGATCGATGTTGCCCAGCCAGCCCATCATCAGCATGTCGAAGTGGCCGTTGTTCTGCTCGTCGAGCCAGGTGGCGAAGTCGACGGTGCGGATGTTCACGGTGATGCCAAGTGGCGCAAGGTTATCCGCGATGATCTGTGCCGCGGTCACCGTTTCCGGGTATTCGTTCGTGACCAGCATGTCGAGGCTCTTGGGGGCGGCCCCGGCCTCGCGCAACAGGCTTTTCGCCCTCTCGACGTCGTGGCGGTACGCGTCGTAAGGGGTGTACCACGGGTTGCCCTTTGGGATCGCGAGTTGATTGGCCACTGCGGTGCCGTAGCTGGTCGCCTGCACGATAGCGTCCCGGTCGATCGCGTAAGCGATAGCCTGGCGGACACGCACGTCGTTCCACGGTGCACGTGCCTCGTTGAGCGCGAGGTACCAGTAGTCGTTGCTCGGCGTCGTCGCGAGGGTGATGGAGTCGTCGTCCTTGAGTTGTGCGACGCGTTGGGTGGGAATGGAGTCCGTCCAGTCGATCTCGCCGGTCTGTAGCGCCGAGAGGGCGGTGGAAGGTTCGGAGATGAACCTAAACGTGACACCCGAAACCTTCGGGGCCCCACCCCAATATCCGGGGTTGGCCTTGAGCGTGATCGAGTCGCCGCTCTTCTGACTCTGGAATGCGAAGGGTCCCGTGCCGACGGGATGCGTTGCGATCTGGCCGCTCTCGACATTTTTGCGCTGGACGATCGCGAGTCCCTTGAAGCCGCCGAGGTTGGTCAGCAGATTAGGTGTCGGCTGTTTGAGTGTGATCCTGACAGTGGTGCGGTCGGCCGCGGTCACGCCGGAAACAGCACTGAACTTGTCGGCGTTCGCCAGCTTCTGATCGATGATCCGGCGGTACGAGTACACGACGTCGTCCGCGGTGAACGGGCTGCCGTCATGAAACGCGACGCCCTTGCGCAGATGGAAGGTCCAGATGAGTTGATCGGGGCTGACGTCCCACGACTCCGCGAGCGCCGGCCGCATCTCCAGGTTTTCGTCGGGTTCGACGAGCGTGTCGAAGACGTTCTCGAGCACCTCGAACGAGAAGTATGCGCTGGTCTTCTGCGGATCGAGCTGATCGGGCTCACCCGCGATTGCGGCGATGAGATTTCCCGACGACTCGTCGCCGAGATCCGCCCGCTCGCCGGTGGAGCAGCCGGTGAGGGCGATAACAACCCAGGTGACAAGGCTGATCGCGGTCAAAACCCGCACGCGGCTCTTTACCCGTTATGCGCCGTCGCCGAAACGCGTCGCCGCCCAAACCCGTGACTTTGCCGAACGAACACTGCGATAATCCGCGGCGTGAGAATCATCCGGGGACTCGCCGCTGCCGCCATCCTCGCGAGTGGTGCGCTAGGGGTCGCCGGTCCCGCCCATGCGGACCAGGTCATGCAGGGCGTCTACAACTACGTGCCGACGGACGGCCCGGCTGGCACCTGGACGATCTTCCCGTCGTGTGTGCCGGTGGTCGGTGACCTGCGGGTGAACCTCAATCTGCCGGTTGCGTGCCGGCTGCATGTGGCGGGGTCGGAGGGCATCACGGGCGGCGACGCCAACCTGGCCGGTGGTGTGTGGCAGTTCTCCACGACGAAGCGGGAGGGCATGACTTGCCCCGACGGCAGCACGGCGCCCACCACCGAGACGGTCAGGTTCGACGACGTCACGATGACGGGCACTCGAACGATCTTCCACAACGACGTGTGCGGTCTGCCGCCGGGCAAGATCGACCGGCCGTTCACACTGTCGTACAAGGAACCGCTTCCGATGCCCGTCCAGCAATACCCGCTCTACTGCGAGCCGGGCGGCCTGCGGCGCTGCTTCTAAAGGCCGTGTCGTCACTGGATGGCTCGATAGGTAGCCGGGCCGGACAAGGCCTCGGGCGGGCGGAGCCACCCGCTGTCCCGTTGCTCAACGGCAAGGTCGTCGACGTGACCGGGCCGCGGCTCACGGAGCGCTGGGGTGTCACGTGCACCGATCTCGGAGCGTCGGTGGTGGCGCCCAACGGCAAGCTGGTGTCGGTCTTCGGTGACACCTTCTCCGGTCGCAAGGTCGGGCGGGGCGACTGGCGTTCTCCCGTCGTCCTGATCGGCACCGGCGACGCCGACCACGAAATCGTCTACGAACGGGCCGGGGGAGGCGATCCGAACTACGCGCACCAGCTGTGGCACTACATCCACGATGACGCGGCCACCGGTTGGACTAGCGGTGGCATCAGCACCGTCATCCCGTCCGACCTACTGTGCGTAGACGACTCGATCTACTTGCACGCCACCGTCAATCGCGGGTTCGGCATCGTCGTCTGGACCGAGATCTGGAGATCCGACGACTGCGGCATCTCGTGGTCGCACATGGGCGAGGAGGCCACGTTTCCCGCCAACCTGCACGGCGGATACGCCCAATGCTGGTCGTGGGACCACGACCCCGACGACGGCTGGGTGTACGTGGTGGCGACGGGATTTCAACGCGACAAGGGCATCATCTTGATGCGTGTCCAGCCCGAGCACATCGGGCAGCGGTCGCGATATGTCAGCTGGGGCTTTGCGAATGGGCGCTGGGCGTGGGGCGAGCCGGCGACGCCGATCACGCCCGCGGGTGAGAAATGGGGAGAGCTGACGTTTCGCCGGATGGCACAAGGCAAATGGATACTCGGCGGGTTCCTGGCGTCGAAGTACGCGCTGGGATACCGGGTCGTGGAATCACCGGTCGCCAACATGCACACCACCGAACTCCAGACACCTGTGCTGGGCTCGGCGTGGAACGCCGAGAATCATTCCGGCAACAAGGTCGCGCAACTCTACGGTGGCTACGTGCTGCCGGGCTCGCGGTTCGACATCGCGGGCGGCATCGGGCTGGTGGTGTCGCAGTGGAACACCGACGTCGGATGGCCTTACCGGGCAATGCAATTCAAATCTGCGCTGAGGGACACCACGAAGACGGTGCGCCCACGCGACCCGATCAATCTGTGACGGCTAAACGGTGAATCCGCCGTCGACGTTCCAATTGGCGCCCGTCACGTACGCCGCTTCCGGTCCGGCCAGAAAACTGACCACACTCGCGATATCGCGGGGCTGACCGTAACGCCCGAGCGCCATCACCTCGCGCAGCGAATCCGCGAATTCGCCGACCTCGGGGTTCATGTCCGTTGCGATCGGTCCGGGCTGCACATTGTTGACCGTGATTCCCCGCGGTCCCAGGTCCCGGGCCAACGCTCGCGTCAGGCCGGCGATCGCCGCCTTGGACATCGCATAGATCGACAGCCCCGGCCCGGGCACCCGGTCGGCGTTGATGCTGCCGATGTTGATGATTCGGCCGGTCGTGCCGAGATGCGGTAGCGCCCGCTGGATGGCGGCGAAGGCGCCGCGGATGTTGATGGCGACCAACCGGTCGAACTGCTCCATCGTGAAGGACTCGACGTCGCCCATGTACGCCACGCCCGCGTTGTTGACCAGGATGTCCAACCCGCCCAGCTTCGCCACCGTTTCGTCGATCGCCCTCGCGACCTGTTCCGCGTCGCCGCTGTCGGCCTGAATCGCGACGGCAGTGCCGCCGTTGGCCTCGACATCGGCTACCACCTTTTCGGCATCGGCCCGTGATGACCCGTACGTGAACGCGACCGCGGCGCCGTCGGCCGCCAGCCGCCGGACGATCTCCGCCCCGATTCCGCGCGACGCTCCCGTCACCAGCGCCCGTCGGCCCGTCAATGGTGCTGTCATTTTGCTCGTCCTTTCGGTGGCCGGCCCATTCGATTCCCGGCTGTGTGCTTCTCGGAACTGTCAACAAATGATGACGCTCTCACAAAGAGTGGTGCCGGGATGGGGTGATGATCGATCGAGGGACCGCCGCCGTCGCGAAGTCGGTCACCGATGAGCGCGAGCCCGCCTAGGGTGAAGGCCGTGAAGGATTCTGAGACAAAGCGCATCGTCGTCTGGGGCACAGGTTTCGTCGGGAGGATGGTGATCGCCGAGATCGTCAAGCATCCCCGGTTCGAACTGGTCGGTGTCGGAGTGAGCAACCCCGAGAAGGTGGGCCGCGACGTCGGCGAAATCTGTGCTCTCGGGCAGAAGCTAGGGCTGACCGCCACCGACGACGTCGACGAACTCATCGCGCTGAAACCGGACGCGTTGGTTCATTACGGACCCACCGCGGCACACGCCGACGACAACATCGCGCTGATCACCCGCTTCCTGCGGGCCGGCATCGACGTGAGCTCGACGGCCATGACGCCGTGGGTGTGGCCCACCATGCACCTCAATCCGCCGAACTGGATCGAGCCCATCACCGAGGCGTGCGAGTTGGGCGAATCGTCCTGCTTCACCACCGGCATCGACCCGGGCTTCGCCAACGACCTGTTCCCGATGACGCTGATGGGTCTGTGCTCGGAGGTCCGTAAGGTACGGGCCTCCGAACTGCTGGACTACACCAACTACGAGGGCGACTACGAATTCGAGATGGGCATCGGCAAGCCGCCCGAATACCGCCCGCTGCTCGAGAACCCCGACATCCTGATATTTGCCTGGGGTGCAACGGTTCCGATGATCGCGCATGCGGCGGGCATCATGCTCGACGAGATCACCACCACGTGGGACAAGTGGGTGACGCCCACCGAGCGCAAGTCCGCCAAGGGCATCATCCAGCCCGGAAACGTTGCGGCCGTGCGGTTCACGATCAACGGTGTGTATCAGGGCGAGAGCCGCATCCAGCTCGAACACGTCAACAGGATCGGCAATGACGCCGCGCCGGACTGGCCGTCGGGCAATGAGAACGACGTCTATCGCGTCGACATCGAGGGCACACCGAGCATTTTCCAGGAGACGGCGTTCCGGTTCACTGACGGCTCGGGGCGCGACGCGGCCGCCGCCGGCTGCTTGGCGACCGGCTTGCGCGCGCTCAACGCCGTACCCGCCGTCAACGATCTTTCGCCAGGCTGGGTGACGGCCTTGGATTTACCATTGATTCCCGGTGTGGGAACCATTCGCTAGTAACGCCAAGACCGTCAGACAAGATTGAATACCGGATAGGGTTCGATCGAGACGGAGTGACATGTCTGACGGGGTAGGGCTGTCGGTTGGTGCCACCAAGCTGGCGGCCGTCGTAGTGGGCCGGGCCGCGGTGACGCGGTCCCCGGTGGTGACGCTGTACCCGCACCGACCGCCCGAGGTGGGCGTGCCCAGCGAAAACCCCAACCTCACCGAACGTGGCCTGATCATCACCGACTTCGTGGACCGCGTCGGTGACCCCGTCGGCATCGTCGCCGCCGACGGCTCCACGCATCTGGCCGACAAGGTGGTCGCCGATGCGCTGCGGGCCATGCTGTACACAGTTGGTAGTCCCCCCGCAGGACCCGTCGCGGTCAGTTATCCCGCGCACTGGCGGCCCGCCGCCGTCGACGCGCTGCGCAATGCGCTGGTCGCGGTGCCCGAGTTTCAGGTGCCACACCCGGCGCAGTTGGTCTCCGACGCCACGGCGGCGCTCACCGCGCTGCAGAACGATCCCGGGGTGCCCACTCGCGGCGTCATCGCGCTGTGCGACTTCGGCGGCACCGGCACCAACATCACGCTCGTCGACGCCACCAACGCTTTTGCGCCGATCGGCGCGACCGTCCGCCACACCGACCTGTCCGGCGACCTCATCGACCAGGCGTTGTTGACCCACGTCATCAACGACCTGTCGGCGGCGGGCACCATCGACTTGTCAGGCACATCGGCGATCGGCTCGCTGACGCGGCTGCGGGCCCAGTGCCGCGGAGCCAAGGAGCGGTTGTCCACGGCCGCGGTAACCTCCCTTGTGGCCGACCTGCCCGGGCACCGCAGCGAGGTGCGGCTGACGCGCAACGAGCTCGACGAGGCGATCCGCGCGCCGCTCGCCGACTTCGTCGCGGTCGTCCAGGAAACCGTGGAGCGCAACGGAATTCGGACCGCAGATCTCGTCGCCGTGGCTTCCACGGGCGGGGGCGCCCGCATCCCGATCGTCACCACCACACTGTCCGAACACTTCCGGGTGCCCGTCATCACCACCGGACAGCCGGAGCTGACCGCCGCAATCGGTGGCGGCCTGAGGGCGGCGCGCGGCACGGTCGACGAGGGCCAGACGTCGATGGCCGCCGCCCCCGGCGTGGCCGCCGCAGCCGCTGCGGCCACCGCGATGGCACCCGGGGTGGACCCGCAGGACGCGCCCGTGTCGAGCACCTTCGGCGCGCTGGCGTGGTCGGACGCCGACGACGTTCCCGACGTCGCACCCACCGACCCGTACGAGTACGACGCCCCAGCCAACGGCGGCGTCACCGATGCGCGTCCGCAGATGCAGTTCGACCACGAACAGTACGAGCACGACGAGGCGACACCGCTGCCGTGGTACCGCAAGCCCGCGATCATCCTGGGCGCAGGCGTGGTCGCGCTGCTGGCGGCGCTTGTGGCCGCGGTGTTGTTCGTCATGCGCGGCGACACCACCCCGACACCCGCGTCGACCACCGCGCCCGTCACCACCTTGCCGCCGCCGACCACGACCGCCGCGGCGCCACCGCCGGCGCCGCCGCCACCGCAGACACAGGCGCCACAGACCCGGACCGTCACTCGGCAGGCGCCGCCGCCGGTGATTGTCACGGAGGCCCCGCCGCCGACGTCCGAGGCGCCACCGCCACCGCCTCCCACCACGGAGGCGCCGCCGCCGACCACCGAGGCGCCGCCGCCGACCTCGGAGCCGCCGCCGTGGAGCCCGACCGCGCCATACCCGACGATCCCGGGTCTGCCGTGGGTTCCGTTACCGGGTGCACCCCCGCAGCCATAGGCTCGCGGGCATGACGCAGACGGACGGCTTGCTCTTCGATCCGAACACCTACGACCCACAGCAATTCGACGCCGAAACGCGCAGGTTATTGCGGGCGACCATCGACTGGTTCGAGGGGCAGGGCAAGAAACGGATCCTCGACGACGACCTCACCGCGCAGTGGCCCGCCGACTTCGTCGACTTCATCAAGCGGGAGAAGCTGTTCGCGACATTCCTGACGCCGTCGGAATTCGCTTCCGCGGACGCGAGGAGCACAACGGGTGAAGCCAACCCGGACAAGCGCTGGGATGCCGCCCGCAACGCCGCGCTGTCCGAGATCCTCGGCTTCTACGGGCTGACGTACTGGTACACCGAGCAGGTCACCATCCTGGGGCTCGGGCCGATCTGGCAGAGCGAGAACAAGGACGCCAAGCTCAAGGCCGCCGACGACCTGGAGGACGGGGATGTGATGGCCTTCGGGCTGTCCGAGCGCGACCACGGCGCCGATGTCTACAACACCGACATGGTGCTCACCCCTGCCAGCGAGGAGGACCGCGCCAACGGCATTCTCTACCGGGCGACGGGGGAGAAGTACTACATCGGCAACGGCAACGTGGCGAGCATGGTGTCGGTGTTCGGGCGGCGCGGCGACGTCAGTGAGGCGGACGCCGGGGAAGGGTATGTGTTTTTCGCCGCCGACAGCGGCCACGAGAACTACCACCTGATCGACAACGTGGTGCACATGCAGATCTACGTCAGCACGTTCCGGCTGGAGAACTACCCGGTGCGCGAGGAGGACATTCTGCACACCGGTGTGGAAGCCTTTGCGGCGGCGCTGAACACGGTCAACGTCGGCAAGTTCAATCTGTGCTCGTGTTCGATCGGCATGACGGAGCACGCCTTCTATGAGGCGATCACACACGCGCAGAACCGCATCCTCTACGGCAACCCTGTCACCGATTTCTCCCACGTGCGGGCCAACTTCGTCGACGCGTACTCGCGGCTTGTGGCGATGAAATTGTTCAGCCAGCGTTCCGTCGACTACTTCCGTTGCGCCAGCCTCGACGACCGGCGCTACCTGTTGTTCAACCCGATGACCAAGGCCAAGGTCACGATGGAGGGCGAGACGGTGCTGCGAGCGCTGCACGACGTCATCGCCGCCAAGGGCTACGAGAAGAACACCATGTTCCGCGAGGTCTCTCAGCTCATCGGGACACTGCCGCGACTGGAAGGCACGGTGCACGTGAACGTGGGCCTGGTGCTCAAGTTCATGCCGAACTACATGCTCAATCCCGCGGAGTATCCAGAGATCCCGACGCGAAACGACCCCGCCGACGACACCTTCTTCTGGAATCAGGGGCCGACGCGCGGCGCGGGGAAGGTGCAGTTCGCCGACTGGACGCCGGTGTACGAGACGCACGCCAGCATTCCGAACGTCGCGCGGTTCTACGAGCAGGCGCAGGCATTCCAGCAGCTGCTCGTCACGGCCGCCCCGGACGCGGAGCAGCAGAAGGATCTTGATTTCCTGCTCAACGTCGGGCACCTGTTCTCGCTGATCGTCTACGGGCAGCTGATCCTGGAGCAGGCGGCGTTGACGGGTGTGGATGACGACATCGTGGATCAGATCTTCGACTTCCAGATCCGCGACTTCAGCACCTATGCCGTTGCGCTGCACGGCAAGCCGAGCTCGACGCAGGCTCAGCAGGACTGGGCCGTCGGCGCGATCCGCAAGCCGGTCGCCGACGCCGAGCGCTTCGATCGGGTCTGGCAGCGGGTCAAGGCCTACGACGGCGCCTACGAGATGCGTCCCTGACGCCGTACACCCGTTACCGCCGAGCGGGGGAGCCGTCCGGCCTTCGAATGCCCGGTCAGCCGGTCGTCGTCGACGACCACGTCGAACTCGAGATTCAGCCGCATCGGCTTGGTCACCCACTGCCGCCACGTAACCCGTTGTGCTGCAACGGTGATGTCGCGCAGCACGACCGTCTCGCCCTTGCCGGCCGCCGTCCCCGTGAGGACGCCCGAGTCGTCGGTGAACGTGTAGAGCACCTGCAGGGATCCGATGGGCGTCTTGATCACCACATCCCATTCACCGATCAGCTCCACACCGTTCCCCTCCGCTCGTACTCGAACAGTTCCTCGACGGCCAGCGCCTCGCGCGGTCCGTAGGTTCGGTCCAGCAGGTGCAGGGCGAGGTCGAGACCCGACGTGACGCCGCCCGCGGTCACGAGGTCGCCGTCGTCGACCACACGCGCCCGAACGACGTTGACCCCGGTGGCGTCGAGCACGTCGAGGCCAAGCACATGCGTCACCGCGTTGCGCCCCTCGAGTAGCCCCGCCATCGCCAGCGCGAGCGAACCGCCGCAGACGGTCGCCACGGTGATGTCGGGGTTGGCCATCGCCTGGCGCATCAACGGTACCGCCTCGGTCTCGCCGAACCGGGCGAGCAGCACCATGATCGTCACGACGCCGTCGTCGGGGTCGCCCTCGATCGGGCCCGATGCACCCGGCACGATGACGTAGCCGGGTTTCGACGGATCGAGTTGGGCCGTCGCGTTCAGCACCAGTCCGCGGCTGCCGCTGACCACCGGACGCGGCCCCTCGGCGGACACCAGCTCCACCACCAACTCACCGCCGACCGCGTCGCTGCCCGCGACGAGCACCTCGAACGGAGCGATAACGTCGAGCGGGTCGAACCCGTCGAACAACACGATCTGCGCGTGCACGTGCTCATCGTCGGGCGAACGGACGGCGAAGGACCAGTGGCGAATTGGTCACAACTCGCCGACATGTTGCCAATTCGTAGACCACTATGGGTTGGTGACTACAGGCGCGCATACGGTGATTGAGCGACTGCTTGCCGGGGGAGTCGACGTGTGTTTCGCCAACCCCGGCACGTCGGAGATGCATTTCGTCGCTGCGTTGGACTCCGCACCGCAGATGCGGGCGGTGCTGTGCCCGTTCGAAGGGGTGGCCACCGGAGCGGCCGACGGCTATGCCCGGATTGCAGGCAGACCGGCGGCCACTTTGCTGCACTTGGGACCAGGAATGGCGAACGGGTTGGCGAACCTGCACAACGCTCGGCGGGCGCACAGCCCAGTCGTCAACGTCGTCGGCGACCATGCCACCTATCACCAGAAGCTCGATGCGCCACTGCAATCCGACATCGACGCACTGGGCAACTGGCTGACCGGTACCGTGCACCGACCCGCCTCCGGCGCCGAGCTCGGCGCTGCGGTGGACGCGGCGATTTTCAGCGCGACCTTATCGCGGCATATCGCCACGCTCATCCTTCCTGCGGACCTGTCGTGGAGCGAGTTGGAATCCGATGGCGCGGCGACAGAAAGCGTGCCGCTGACCACGCGCGAGCAGGAGATCGTCAGGCTTCTCTCCCAGGGATATGCAACCCGCGAGGTTGCCGAAAAACTGACCGTCTCAACCAGGACGGTCGAAGGACACGTGTACCGCGTGTACCAAAAGCTTCAGCGAACCAAGGAAGAGCCGTTCGCCGGGCTGACACCGGTGGCCGTCGACACCACCGGCGCCGCGAATGTACTGAAATCGCATCGCGAACATACGGTCCTACTGCTCGGCGGGCCTGCGACCACCGCCGCGGGGTTGCGCGCGGCGGCCCGCATCTGCGCTGCGACCGGCGCCAAGGCGCTCGTGCAGACCTTTCCCGCCCGGCTCACGCGCGGCAAAGGCGTACCCGATATCCCACGCTTGGGCTACTTCGCCGAGCAGGCACAGGAACAGCTGAGGGGGACAAGACATTTGATGCTGGTCGAAGCGCGGTCACCGGTGACGTTCTTCGCGTATCCGAACATGGCGAGTGATCTGGTGCCCGCGGGCGCAACCGTTCACACTCTGACTGTCCGCGCACTGGAGGAACTCGCCGACCGACTCGGCGCCCCTCGGGTGCCCGCGGTCTTGGCCAGCCCCGCACAACTTCCGACCGGGCCGCTGAGATCCGACAATTGGGCCTCGGTCATCGGCGCGCTTCTGCCCGAGAACGCGATCATCTCCGACGAAGCCAACACCAGCGGCCTGCTGCTGCCCTATGCGACCGCCGCGTCGCCACCGCACGACGTGCTCACACTGACCGGCGGGGATCGGCCAGGGCCTGCCGGTGGCAATCGGCGCCGCAATTGCCGCGCCGGAGCGGCCTGTCATTGCGTTGCAGGCCGACGGGAGCGCGCTGTACACGATATCGGCGCTGTGGACCATGGCCCGCGAACAACTCGACATCACCGTCGTCATCCTCAACAACCACGCATACGCGATCCTGCAGCTCGAGTTGACGCGCGTCGGCGCCTCCGCCGCTGGCCCAAAGGCGCAGTCGCTGCTCGATCTGTCGCATCCGGAGATCGACTTCGTGGCGATCGCCGAAGGGTTTGGTGTGCCCGCAAAGCGCGCCAGCACGGCGGAAGAACTCGCGGAACAGTTCAGTGCCGCGATCGCCGAGCCCGGACCACATCTCATCGATGCCGCGGTGCCCGCTCCGTCGTTCGAATAGTGGCCATATCGGGACCAGACGCCGAGATATTGCCATGTGGCGGGGTATCGTCGGGCCATGCATACCGTCGCCGTCGTCGCGTTGCCAGATGTAATCGCGTTCGACCTCACCACCGCGGTCGAGGTCTTCGGCCGGGTGGTGCTGCCGTCCGGTGAGCCGGGATATCGGGTGCTGGTGTGCGGAACGGACCCCGTCGTCACAGCGGGGTCGATGCGCATCGCGACCGACCACGGCATCACCGAGCTCGCCGGCGCCGACACGATCGTCGTGCCCGGCTGCAATGACGTCACGGTCGAGCCGCCCGACGGCCTGGTGCAGGCGTTGCGGTCCGCTTTCGACGCGGGCACCCGGATCGCGTCGATCTGTTCGGGTGCGTTCACTCTTGCCGCCGCCGGACTGCTCGAGGGAAAGCGCGCGACCACTCACTGGCTTGCGGCCGACCTGTTCCGCGTCACATTCCCAGCCGTGAATCTCGATCCCGACGTTCTCTACGTCGACGAGGGTCAGGTGCTGACATCGGCGGGCGCGTCGGCCGGCCTGGACCTGTGCCTGCACATGGTTGCCCGGGACTACGGTGCCGCCGTCGCCGCCGATGCCGCACGGCTTGCCGTCGCACCGCTGCACCGCAGCGGCGGACAGGCACAGTTCATCCTGCGAAATACCGCCCCTGCCAAGCATATTGCCGAACGCACCGAACTCGACGATGTGCTCGCATGGATCGAGCAGGAGGCGCACCGCGAGCTGACCCTGCGCGATATCGCCGGCCTGGCAGCGATGAGCATCCGCACGCTGAACCGCCGATTCCAGGCCGAGACGGGTCAGACGCCGATGCAGTGGGTGACCGGAGTGCGCGTCCGACACGCTCAGCAGCTCCTGGAGAGCACGGCCAACGGCGTCGAAAAGATCGGCCGTGACGTCGGATTCAGCTCACCGGCCAACTTCCGCGAGCAGTTCCGCCGGCTCACCGGCGTCGCGCCGCAGAGCTACCGCAACACTTTTCGCGACCGGCTGGCCGGCTGATTAAGGTGCTTTAGGCCGCTTCCACAGCACCAGCTGCGCCAGCGGAATCTGCAAGTCCTCCGGCTCGGCCGCCATCCGCGCCGCAAGACCGGCCTCCAACCGATCGACGAACTCGGCAGCTCGTGGATCGGCACGGCCACCGTCGAGCGCGGCCGCCATCGTCGGGAACACCGACGCCCGCGCGAACGCCGCCCACTGCGCACCGAAAGCCCTTGCATCGTGGTCGACTTGGTACTGCGCCCAGAACCGGTCCTCGGCGTTGAACACTTCGTGGTGCTCGATCTCCAGGCGCTCGAATCGGCCCTTCGGCGCGAACGGAGAGAAAAAATCAGCGGCGCGACGCGAGACGGTCGGGATGCACATGCGGTGCACCTCGTCCTCGGTCACCAGCCCCTGGGCCACCAGGTCAGCCAGCTCGGCGAGCATGCCCTTGAACAGCGGACGGTAGCCGAATTCGCCGTCATCGCCGATGGCCATCGTCAACACCACGAGACGGCCTCCTGGGCACAGTTCGCGGCCGCGGAACGCGACGAATTCATGCCAGTCGTGCGCGGCCTGCTTGGCGTAGGCCGCCTTCATGTTCTCGTCGCCGCTGTAGGCCACCTGCAGGTGGTCGGGAACCGGTGCCGGAATCCGGCGGAGCCACTGGATCGCCCACGACGTCCAGCCCAGGTTCACGCTGTTGGACGGCAGGATCTGGGTGTAGAACGACCGACCGATCGCCGAGGCAAAGCTCGCCGCGTGCTTCCTCAGGTAGGAATCGGGGTCGTCTTCCAGCGTCTGGAACAAAACGGTGAAGTCGTTCTCCGCCACATCGGTGTGTGCCACCATGACCGAGTGTTCGGGCCGGGTGCGTTTGCGTAGCACCGCGATTGCGGCGCCGATCGGCAGCAGGGAGTTGTGTCCTGTGGACGCCCCGTAGTCGGCGATGACGATCGGCTGCGGGGGCTTCGGAAGTGGGACCGCTTGCGCAGCCTCTTCGAAAAGCTTTATCGCTCCCAACAATCCGGCCGCCCGCAGCCGGGAGCTCTCGGTATACGATCCGCTCTCCATCGGCTCCGGGCGCACCACGATGCTGGATTCAGGCACACTACGACGGTAGCTCCCGGACGCGGCGAGCGCCGCGGAAGGCG
>JAVRPG010000689.1:0-8145 GCA_032162325.1 Mycobacterium sp.
TTCGTCGAGATGATCGCCGGCCTTCCATTCCCAGACGATTCGCCCGTCCGGTGTGACTTCGTAGATTCCCTGGTCTCCGACAATGTGCGGTCCAAGAGCCGGAACTGCACGCGGGATCGCCACGAGAATGAGGCGATGGCCGTTTTCGAGCAGTTCCCAATCGTGGTTCTGGCGGGCCGCGCCACCCGGCGCCTCGGTGCCCCACTCCCAGAGCTTCTCCCCCGTCCACGACAGCTGACCGACCGTGCGGTTGCCGTAAATGCCGCCAGGCGAGTCGTCCAGCTGAGTCAGCTGAACACCGATGTCGCCGACGCGTCCCGCGTTGAGAGCGGGGTCGATGATCCTCGCTGGAACACCGGGATGCGGCCACTCGTTGCGCACCACGCCATTGAGGTCGATCAGCCGCGTGACGCCATCAGCGCCGGTGTAGAGGACGTAACTGCCGTAGGCGCGGCTGGGATCGTGGTAGGTCACGCCGCTGAACTGAACAAGCGCCATGGCAAGTAGTCCTACCAGCGGTAACAGGGTGTTTCGAGGGTTCGAATCGCGATGATCGAACCGATCCTGTGACATCTGCGTGTCGCCGTGCGACATACGAACATGGACACAACGAGCGCACACCGGGCCATGCGCATCCTCGGGGCTGTGGGGGCGGCGGCATGGGCCCTGCCGATCGCCCTTATCCACCTCCCGACGGCGGCCGCGGATCCGTGCCCGGACGTCGAGATCGTGTTCGCGCGCGGCACAACCGAGCCGCCTGGTGTCGGTGGTGTCGGACAGGCGTTCGTCGACTCGCTTCGTTTGCAGTTAGGTGGGCAGACTGTTGGGGTATACGCGGTCGACTACCCCGCCAGCAGGGATTTCGGCAGCAGCACGCCCGCCGGTGCCAATGATGCGACCACCCATATCCAGTCGATGGCCGCGAACTGCCCGAAGACACGCATGGTGCTCGGCGGATACTCCCAGGGCGCGGGGGTCATGGACTTAGCCACCACGGCGATGCCGGCCCAAGTCGCCGACCATGTCGCTGCCGCCGCCCTCTTCGGGGCACCTAAGAGCGCCTTTGCGGACTCGCTCTCGCCCGGCCCGCTGCCCACGATCGGCCCTCTCTATGCGACCAAGACCGTTGACCTGTGCGTGCCCAACGATCCCATTTGTTCCAACGGCGTGGACATGGGTGCGCACGTTGCGTATGTCCAGACGGGGATGGTCAACCAGGCCGCGGCATTTGCCGCCGATCGCATCTAGCCAGGATGAAAACATGTAGCCGGAGTTGCCGCCGTCGACGGCGCTGCGGGCCGCAGCGCGCTCAATGTGCGCTCGGCGTCGCGGTGTGTCAACATTGGGCCGTGAAGCCACGCCACATCGTTGGTTCGATTGGTGCTGCGGCGTTGGTGACTTGGGCGATTCCGATTGCATCGATACCGACTGCGCAGGCGGCACCCTGCCCCGACGCCGAGGTGGTATTCGCGCGCGGCACCACCGAGGCGCCTGGTCTTGGCCCCACGGGAGACGCGCTCGTCGACTCGCTGCGCTCGAGAGTCGGCGCGAAGTCGGTCGGGGTATATCCGGTCGACTACCCAGCCACCACCGACTTTCCCACCGCTGTCATTGGAATTACGGACGCGCGCACACACGTCCTTGCCACGGCGGCAAACTGCCCGCACACCAAGATAGTGCTCGGCGGATTCTCCCAAGGCGCGGCCGTGACAGGCTTCGTCACCGCGAACGCGGTGCCCGATGGGGTTTCTGCTTTGGACGTGCCTGCCCCGATGCCGCCCGAAATTGCAAACCACGTCGCAGCGGTTGCCTTGTTCGGAAAACCATCGCCACGCTTCATGCATGCGATCAATGACCCGCCGATCACCGTCGGCCAACAGTATGTGGCCAAGACCATCGAACTGTGTGTAGACAACGACCTGGTTTGCGATCCTGAAGGCAGAAGCTTCTCCGCGCACAACCAGTACGTAGAGGCCGGCATGGTTGACCAGGGAGCGGCTTTCGTCGCAAATCAACTACAAGCCAGTTGGGCCGCGGATGTGCCGGTGCCGACGGCGCCGCCCGCTGGGGCCCCGACTCCGTCGCCACTCGCGGCGTCCGCGCCCCTGACACCTCCCGCGCCTGCAGCCCCAGTTGCAGCATCGGCGCCCGGTGCGGGACCGTCGCCGCATTTGCCGTCCGCGCCTGTGACACCTCCCGGGCCCACCACTCCAATTGCACCGCCTCCGCCTATTGGCCCGCTCGCCTGAATTCAAGCGGGCCGCGTAGAGAGCTCGCTACGTGGCCGACAGGCGAAGCATGATGACTCACACAGCTATTCGCGGGTTCCGGCGCGCTCGCGTCGCTGCTCGCTTCAAGACGTAGGTGTAGCTCACCCAATCCGCCACTAATATCCGACCCTGACGCGGGAGGTCTCACGTCAGGCGGGCACTCCTACATCGGAGCTTCGGCGGCGAACAGCGCCATGGTCATCGACCTACGGCAGCTGCCGGGCGGCATCACCTACGACGACTCCCGTGGTCTCGCAACGGTTTCGGCCGCAACGGATCTGGATTCGGTGCAGGCCGCACTGGCCGCGCATGGACGATCGATCCCCTCCGGCAGTTGCCCGACCGTCGGCATCGCCGGTTTGACGCTGGGTGGGGGGTTGGGATCCGATGCCCGACGGTCGGGTCTGACGTGCGACGCGTTGGTGTCGGCTTCCGTCGTGCTGCCCAGCGGCGAAGTGATGACTGCATCGCCGGACGACCACGACGATCTGTTCTGGGCGCTGCTGGGCGGCGGGGGCGGCAATTTCGGTGTGGTCACGTCGTTTACGTTCCGAACGTTTCCGATCACTGACAGGGACATCGTCACCCTGGCATTCCCCGAGGGAACGACGGAGCAAGCAGTCCTCGGCTGGGTCGAGTGGCTGCGCACGGCGGACCGAGCGATCTGGGGCATGGTCAACATCACGGTAGGTTCGGGGTCCGGTGGCTGCACGATCGTGTTGGCGACCCCACCTGGCGACGGGCCGCGTCGAGCCGGAGATCCCAGCGCCGCGATTGGCGTGCAGCCCGTCAGCAATACGAGCCGAACGCTTAACCGCATGGACTTCGTCCACTACTTCGAAGGCGGCGCCGACGGCACCCCCGTCGCCTTGTAGAGGTGTTGGACGAGCCGCTCGAGCACGCCCAGGCGTTCGTAAACGTCGTTGGATGTCATCGCGTCAGTGTGTCACCGCGGTTGCGGGGTCCCGATACACTCTGCCGCCATGGCTACGAATGCTCGTCGAGCTGCCGGAACGCAGACCTTCTTCGACGTGCTGAAGATCTGGTCGGGGATCAAGCGGCCGAATCCTGCGCAGGACCTCGACGACTTCGCGGCGGGCAGAACTTTGGAGGTCAGTTGCTTCTCCCGACAACTCGGGGAACCTGGAGCGCGATCTCGGCTTGGCACGCTGTGTCTCACTCAGGGGAAGCCCGTGACGTGGCGACGGTGGCGGGGTAAGGACGCCGTGATCCTTCGCCCTCCGCTGACGTTGGCCGACTCTGCCGAAGAGGCTGGACGACCACAACTCACGGCTTTCGACCTCGTCACCGCGTCCGGATCGTTCAGTGTGCAGATCCCCAAGTTGGATGTAGATCTGGTAAAGCACGCGCTGGCCGCACAGACTCTTTGACCGCGGGCCCAGGCGAGTTCCTCAGCCCGACAGACGGTTTAGGTTTGACGGTCGCCCTCATAGCCACCGGATTTGTCGGCGGCACTGATCGCATTCGCAGGCAAGCGGTATACCGAACCGGCGCTGACGCGCGCGGCGACCACCGCAGCGAGAAATATCCCAAGCCCCGTCCACCCCGCGAAACCACTGAGCCCGTTCTTCGCCAGCAGCAGCAGTGCGACGCCCGAAATGCATACCAGCACACCGGCGGCGGTCGACCGGCCTCCCGCGGCGTGAACCGGAGCGTCCAACCACGGCAGCCGGCGATGCTCGAGCGGCGAGAGCAGTCGGAACGCCAGGGCCATGACGACTGCGAACACAAGCGCCCGAAGCGCGAGGATGCCCCAGAACCCGGGCGCGTCAACGTCATACGCGTCGAGACCGACGGCGTGCAGAGCGAAGGTGGCGACCGCGATCGCCGGGATGTGCCAGAGGTAGAGCGTCATTGCTCCCCCATTGCCCACCGCGACGACGTACCAGACACGAGGCCGCGCGGCCCAGCGCCGGATCGCGCCTGCGGCCGCCACGAACACGCATGACATCCATGTGCACTGCAGCGCGAGCAACAGCGTCGGCGGCGACACGTTGGACATCCGTTCCACTCCGGTCACGACCAGGGAGACTTCGTACGTCGCGGCCACGGCGAGCGCTACCTGCGCGACGAATGCGAATGCGGCTGCGGTGAGCGCCGCACGCGGATCAATCAGTCGGCGCGCGTAGGCCACGCCGATCACCACGGGGATCAGCAAGACGATGACGTAGTTGGCAAGGCCCGATGCGGGCGTGCCAACGGCAAAACGAATCCCGTCGACTGCCGCCGCGGCGGCCAGAAGGGACGCGACCACGACGGCGACCGCACGGCCCGTTCGCAGCCATGTCAGCATCGGCACGAAGGCGAGCACTACGAGGTAAACACCGAGAAACCACAGGAGCGCGACGCACTCGCGCCCTAGCGCCGCCGCGGACTCCGTTCCGAGCACCATTTGAGCCACGAGGAGGCCGACCGTCCATGCGGCCAGGTACCAGAAGACCGGCCTCCACAGCCGCTGGGCCCGCGTGAACAGCCATGTGCCCCACGGGGTGCCTGGGCGCCAGCCGTACGCCCCCGCGGCGCCGCCCGCGAGGAAGAACAGCGGCATGACCTGGACGACCCATGTGATCGGGGCGAGGGCGGGCAGCTCGCCGAGTAGGTTGCCGATGCGCAGGCCGCCGGTGTCGATCGTGGCGAGCAGCAGTGCGCAGTGCCCGAACATCACGACCACCAACGCGGCGAGTCGGGCGACGTCGACGGCGCGATCCCTGTCAGGCGAAGTGTCGGCGGCGACCTTGCCTGCATCGGACATGGGCTTGGAGAGCGGCATACGTTCAGGATGCCCGGCCGCGAGCCGCTGCGGATGAGTAAGACTACGTGCTTCGCGCCAGTCTTCCGGTCTCGCGAATCTTTGCTGGGACGTTCGACAGCGTCGAACCCGGTCGCCGTCGGCTCCACTCGGCTGCTGCATGCAACCGACAGATGACGAAGATTCCCACCCCGCGTTGGACACGACAGTAAGGTGCTGTTCGTGGGCAGAAACCTGTTAGCCAACGGCCGGGGCCGCTGGTTGGCATTCGCGGCCTCGGTGGTCGTCTCTGCCGCCATGCTCTTCGCCCAAGGCACAGAGGCTCCATGCTGCGCTGAGATCCCGGCAGTAACCCCGACAGGCCAGGCAGCTGCGCCTGCCGGCGCGCCGTACGTCGCCAGTCCCACGGCGGCGGAATTGTTGGCGGCAAGCGCGCCTGTCGCCGCCCCGGACTTCCAGTTCGCGTTACCTGCCGGCGTCGCGCCGGAGGAGGGGTTGCAGGTCCACACCATCCGGGCGGCCCGTGCCATCAGTGTGATGTTTCCCGAGATCACCACCATCGGCGGGTACAGGCAGGATCCGTTGAAATGGCATCCCAACGGGTTGGCGATCGACGTGATGATCCCGAACTACCACACCGCCGAGGGGATAGAACTCGGCAACCAAATCGCCGGATTGGCATTGGCGAATGCGAAACGATGGGGAGTGATCCATGTGATCTGGAGGCAGGGCTTCTACCCGGGCATCGGAGCGCCGAGTTGGACGGCGGACTACGGCAACGAAACGGCCAATCATTTCGACCACGTTCATATCGCCACCGACGGCGGCGGATACCCGACCGGGCACGAAACCTACTTCATCTGATCCTGCGCCTCGCGCCGCGAAATTGATCGATGCGCGACGTCGCCGTACCGCCACTGGGAACGGGACCTGCGCCGCGGATTCACCCGCCGTTCATCGGCTGTTGGTTTTTCGGATTGCCGCCGTCGTCCCGGTATGTCAGCATTGCGCGGTGAGGGCACGCCACGCCGCTGTATTCGTTGCTACAGCAGCAATTTGGGCGACGCTGAGCACACCCGTTCCGTCCGCGTCCGCGCAGCCCTGCCCCGACGTCGAGGTGGTATTCGCGCGCGGCACCACCGAGGATCCCGGTGTCGGTCCAACAGGACAGGCATTCGTGGACGCGCTGCGCGCGCGAGTCGGCACAAAGTCGATGGGGGTATATCCGGTCGACTACCCCGCCACCACCGACTTCCCCACCGCCCTGGTCGGCATTGAGGACGCGAGCGCCCATATCGAGTCCACGGCGGCGAACTGTCCCAACACCGAGATGGTGCTCGGCGGATTCTCCCAAGGCGCAGCCGTGATGGGCTTCGTCACCGCGAATGTCATACCCGATGGGGCACCTGAGGGTGTACCGAACCCGATGCCGCCCGACGTCGCCAAACACGTCGACGCGGTCGCCCTATTCGGAAAACCAAACGACCGGTTTATGCGAGCGATCAGTCAGCCGCAGGTCGAAGTCGGCCCGCTGTATGCGGCCAAGACCATCGACTTGTGCGTCCCCGACGACATAGTTTGTTCGAGCGGAAGGGACTTCAACGCGCACATGCAGTACGCGGAGTCCGGGATGGTCGACCAGGCAGCGACTTTCACCGCGAGTCGGCTCTTGGCAAATCCGGCTCCTGCCGCACCGCCACAATCACCTGCTCCTGCCGCACCGCCACAATCACCTGTTCCTGCCGCACCGCCGCAGCAATCGCCTGCTCCTGCCGCGCCGCCGCAGCAATCGCCTGCTCCTGCCGCGCCGCCGCCGCAATCGCCTCCTCCCGCCGCACCGCCGCCGCAATCGCCTGCTCCTGCCCCACCGGCGATATACGCACTTCACCCGCTCCCACCCGGGACATTGTTGAGTTGTTACATCACCTGTCATGTCATCGGACCCGCTTGACAGGCGCCTTCGCGACGAAGCGGTTTTGTAAGCGCACGTACTCGGAACCACGGGCTCCCTGATCGACCGCATGCCGGTGCCCGTCGCCGGGATCAAAGCCCTCCCACACACGGTGCTTCCGCCACGCGCCGAGCGATTACGCGAGCTTGGCCGCAGCGCAGGTGCACCTGCGCAATGCCATCAGCGAGCTGCTCTTGCGGTTAGAGGATCACAAGTATCGCTGGGAGCTCAACGAATTTGGGCTAAACGATCCTGCGGCTCCACTTTCTCGGCGACGTGCGACACCGAAAACCCACCGTTGCACCAGTTGCCGGCGTGACACCACTCCATTCACCGATCGCGTCTTCGGCCCATCGGACCCACCGGACAACAGCCTCGTATTGACCCATGAGCAGCTTTCCCGCGGCACGCAGCGTGCTGACCCAGTGGGCCGGCGGTGGGTTATGGTGAAAGCCTCCTCACCCGAACTCGCCGCGGCCGCAATCGAACTCGGTGTCAACGGGATAGTCGCCCAGGGCAGCGAGGCCGGCGGCCATGCCCGCGGACACATCCCGTTGCACGCGCTATTGCGGACAATCCGTCACAAATGGCCTGACATGCTTCTGTTGGGAGCAGGCGGCATATCCGACGGGAGCGCCGCGGCCGCTGCCTTGCGAGCGGGCGCTGACGGAGTGTGGGTAGGCACCTCCTTGGTTGCCGCCGTGGAAGCCAACGCCCATCCCGAGTATAAGCGTCGACTCATCGATTCACCCGGTAAGACATTGCGCACCAATGCCTTCGGACCCGAGTGGCCCGACCAGCCCTACCGGCTTCTCGCCACCCCCGTAGTGCGCAGCGCTGCTGCAAGCGTCCACGATGCCGAACCGCAAAGGCACGGCACAATCGGCCGAACGCGACTGTTTCCGCATTCGGTAAACATGGCTTATGACATGCCGATCAGATCAACGCTGCCGCCCACGCCCGAAACAAGCGGTGATTGGGCGTCGATGGCCTATCCAGCCGGCGAAGGGGTGGGGGCGATTCGACGCACTGCCCCTGCCGCCGAGATCGTCCGGCAGATGATGAGTCAGGCATACGACATACTCACGACCGAACACCCGCTCCGCGTCCAAATGTGAATCCAGAGGAACTTCCATGCCAGCTTTCAGCAGGGT
>JAVRPG010000690.1:0-5004 GCA_032162325.1 Mycobacterium sp.
GTGGCCGGCGACCCGCAGCGTCTCACCGTCGGCGACCGCACGGAAGTCCTTGTCCGGATGCGTCATTCGCCACAGCACGTCATCGGCTGGATGCAACAGCACCGGGGCGTCCAGCGCCTCGCCGAGTTGGGGTGCGACGGTCACGTGGTCGTTGTGACCGTGGGTGCACACCACCGCCACCACGTTCCGCCCGCCGACCGCCATCACGATGGGACCCGCGTCGTGCGCGGCGTCGAACACCACCACCTCGGAGTCGTCGCCAACGACCCAGATGTTGTTGTCGACTTCCCAACTGCCGCCGTCGAGTTCGAAAACCCCGTGAGTGACGACGCGCTGGATCGGGCCGCCGTTCACTTGAGCAACACCACCGAGCGCAGCACCTCACCGGCGTGCATCTTGTGGAACGCCTCTTCGATGTCGCCGAGCCCAATGCGCTCGGAGACAAACTTCTCCAGCGGCAGACGGCCCTGCAAGTACAGGCTGATCAGGGTGGGGAAGTCGCGCTCGGGCAGGCAGTCGCCGTACCACGACGACTTCAGCGATCCGCCGCGAGAGAAGAAGTCGATCAGCGGCATCTCGAGCTTCATGTCGGGCGTTGGGACACCCACCAGCACAACGGTTCCCGCGAGATCGCGGGCGTAGAACGCCTGCTTCCAGGTTTCCGGCCGCCCGACGGCGTCGATCACCACGTCGGCACCATTGCCGTCGGTGAGATCCTGAATCGTCTCCACCGGATCGAGCTCGCGCGCGTTGATGGTGTGTGTGGCGCCGAATTGCCGCGCCAAGTCGAGCTTCTTGTTGTCGGTGTCCACAGCGATGATCCGCTTGGCGCCCACCAGCCGCGCGCCTGCGATGGCGGCGTCGCCCACTCCGCCGCAGCCGATCACCGCGACCGTGTCGTCGCGGGTGACCGCCCCGGTGTTGACGGCTGCGCCCAGCCCGGCCATCACACCGCAGCCCAGCAGCCCGGCCACCGCGGCATCGGCGGCAGGGTCCACCTTGGTGCACTGCAGTTCGTGCACCAGCGTCTTGTCGACAAACGCGCCGATGCCCAGCGCGGGGGTGAGTTCGGTGCCGTCGGTAAGCGTCATCGGCTGGGACGCGTTGAACGTGTTGAAGCAGTACCACGGCCGGCCTCGCTTGCAGGCCCGGCATTCGCCGCAGACCGCGCGCCAGTTCAGAATCACGAAGTCGCCGGGCTCGACGTGCGTCACGCCCTCGCCGACGGATTCGACGGTGCCGGCGGCCTCGTGCCCGAGCAGAAACGGAAACTCGTCGTTGATACCGCCGTCACGGTAGGTCAGGTCGGTGTGGCAGACACCACAGGCGATGACATCGACGACGACCTCGCCCGGACCCGGGTCGGGGATGACGACATCCACCACCTCCACCGGCTCGCCCTTCTTCCGTGAAATCACACCGCGCACCGTCTGAGTCATGGGGTATAACCTAGCGTCCGGGATGGAAGGCTCGGGGGGTGATCCCAGCCCTGTATCTGTCCCACGGCGCACCTCCGCTCGTCGACGACGAGCGGTGGGTTTCCCAGCTGGCGGCATGGGCCCGCGAGCTGCCGACGCCGTCGGCGATCCTCGTCGTCTCCGCCCACTGGGAGGCCGCGCCGCTGACCATCGGGTCGACCACCACCGAGACCCCGTTGACCTACGACTTCTGGGGCTTCCCGCAGCGCTACTACGAGGTCACCTACGACGCCCCAGGCGCACCGGACCTCGCTGCGCGCGTCGAGGCGCTGATGCCCGACAACGAGCCCGTCGCGCACGACCCGGACCGCAGGCTCGACCACGGCGCCTACGTTCCGCTGACCGTCATGTATCCCGACGCCACCATCCCGGTGCTGCAGATCTCGATGCCGACTCTGGACCCGCAGCGTCTGCTGCACATCGGCGAGCGGCTCCGTCCGCTGCGCGACGAAGGCGTGCTGATCATCGGTTCCGGCTTCACCACGCACGGCCTGCCGTTCCTCGACGATCCGTCGCCGGACGCCGCGCCGCCGGAGTGGTCGCAGGAGTTCGACGCGTGGGCCCAGGAACAATTCGCCGCCGGCGATCTGGACGCGCTCATCGACTTCCGCCATCAAGCACCCGGCATGCCGTATGCGCACCCGACGATCGAGCACTTCTCGCCGTTGTTCGTCGCGCTCGGCGCATCGACCGATCCGGCTCAATCGCCACGACAGGTCATCGAAGGCTACTGGATGGGACTGGCGAAACGGTCAATCGAACTGGATTGACGGGCATACCGTTGTCTGTGACATGACGAGTCTTGACCAGAACGCAGCATCCGAAGCGACCCAGCAGTTCGCCGAGCGGATTGTGGGCGCCATCGACAGCGCGAGCTTGGCGATCCTGCTCTCCATCGGACACCAGACCGGGCTGCTCGACACGCTGGCCGACCTGCCACCGTCGGCCAGTCAGCAGATCGCCGACGCCGCCGGGCTGAACGAACGCTACGTGCGGGAGTGGCTGGGCGGTGTCGTCGCCGCGAGGATCGTCGACTACGACCCTGCTGCGTCGACGTACTCCCTGCCGCGCGAGCGTGCGGCGGTGCTTACCCGAGCCGCCGGCCCCGACAACCTGGCCCGCGTCGCGCAATTCATCCCGCTGCTCGGCGAGGTCGAGCAGAAGGTGATCGGCTGCTTCCGCGACGGTGGCGGGCTGGCCTACAGCGAATACCCGCGCTTCCACACGCTGATGGCCGAGGAAAGCGGTGAGGTCTTCGACGCCGCGTTGGTGGACGTCATTGTGCCGATGGCCGACGGCCTTCCGGAGCGACTGCGCACCGGCATGGATGTCGCGGACATCGGTTGCGGCAGTGGACATGCCATCAATGTGATGGCGCAGGCCTTCCCCGCTAGCCGGTTCACCGGCATCGATTTCTCGGAGGAAGGTCTCGCGGTCGGAACGGCGGAGGCCGAGCGGCTGGGACTGACCAATGCGTCATTCCTGCAGCGGGATGTGTCCAAACTCGACGTCACCGACGCCTACGACGTCATCACCGTGTTCGACGCCATCCACGACCAGGCCCACCCCGCGCGCGTCTTGGAGAACATCTACCGCGCGTTGCGGCCGGGCGGCGTCCTGTTGATGGTCGACATCAAGGCGTCGAGCCAGTTGGAGGACAACATCGGCGTGCCGCTCGCGACGTACCTGTACGCGGTGTCGACGATGCACTGCATGAGCGTGTCGCTGGGTCTCGACGGCGACGGGCTGGGCATGTGCTGGGGTCAGCAGCTGGCCACATCGATGCTCGCCGACGCCGGCTTCCCCGACGTCACGGTCAACGAGATCGAGTCCGACCCGATCAACAACTACTACATCGCGCGGAAGTAGGCCGCCAAACGGTCCATACCGCTGATGTCGAGGAATAACGTTGCGATCAAGATGGAAACGCTACTTGACGGTCATAACGCTCTTTTGCTGTCCGCGCGGGCCGCGCACCTCCGGCGGGATTGGCTGACCAGCTACGAGTCTTTTGCTCGGGCGAGTCAAGCTGAACCACTGGCCACCGACGATCTCGACGCCCTCGGGGCCGCCGCATGGCGTCTCGGGCGGTGCAAAGAATCGGTTCGAATTGCCGAGCAGGTGTTCAAGCAGCTTTCACGCAGCGATCCCGCGTCGGCGGCGATGAAGGCGGTCGACGTCGCGCTAGCCTGGCTCACCCGCGGGGATCTCAACATCGGTCAAGCCTGGATGAACCGGGCGCGTCGTCTGCTGGAAGGCGCACCGGAAGGCCCGACCACCGGCTACCTCGCCTACCTCGACGCTTACATCGCGTCGTGCGCCGGAGACACCGACGCGCTCCAGCGGCAGGTCATCACCCTGCGGGAGATGTCCGCGCGGCTCGATACCCCCGCAATGACGTCCCTCTGTCTGGTCGTCGAGGCCCTTGCCGCGATCGGTGAGGCGAGGATGGCCGACGCTTTCGGACTGATTGACGAGGCCATGCTGACGGTGCTGATCGACGAGATCCCGATCGAATGGGCCGGCGACATCTACTGCCTAGTCCTGCATCACTGCAACCGGGTGGCCGACCTTCCCCGCATGCGCGCATGGACGCAGTCAATGGAGCGGTGGTGTGAGAACTTCGCCGCCGTGGCGTACGGCGGGGTGTGCGAGATGCACCGACTGCAATTGCTGACCGCGACCGAAGATTATCGGCAGATCGAGAACCAGTTGTTCGTAGCGAGCCGCAAGCTGGAGGACATCAACGGATTCGCGGCCGCTGAGGGCTTCTACGAACTCGGTGAGATACGCAGGTTGCGGGGCGATGTCGATGGCGCGCTCGCGGCGTTCTCTCAGGCGCGTTCGCTGGGCGTCGACCCGCAACCCGGCGAGGCGCTTTTACAGTGTCGGCAAGGCGACAGCGCAGCCGCGTGGACCGCGCTGCAGGCGTCGCTGGCATGGCAGGACAAGGTGGGCCGGATGCGCTTGTTGCGCGCCGCAGTCGAGGTGGCATTATCTCGCGACAGCATAGATGAGGCCGAGGCGCATTGCCGCGAACTCGAAACGGGCGCAGACGCTTTCGGCACTCCGGGGTTCAAGGCCTGGGCGGCGCACGCGCGTGGGGCGGTCTTGGTGCGGCGAGGCGAGTTCGGCCCGGCGCTCGATGCGTTGCAGGCGGCACTGCGCGAATACCGAACGCAGCAGTGCCGGTATGAAACTGCCGAGGTCTATGACTTGATGGCGTTTGCGCATAAGGCATTGGGGGACACCGATCTTGCGGCGGCACACGCGGCCACCGCGCAAAGCATCTACAGCCAGCTCGGCTTGGAAACTCCACGGATGTCCGCTCAGCCGTCCCAGGGGGGCCTGACGAAGCGGGAGATCGAGATTCTGACCCGGATCGCCAGCGGAGCGACCAATAAGCAAGTGGCCGATCAGATCTTCATCAGCGAGAAGACCGTAGGTCGTCATTTGGCCAACATCTACACCAAGCTTGGCGTCTCGTCGCGCACCGCGGCCGTGACATGGGCGTACGCCAACAATG
>JAVRPG010000691.1:0-13099 GCA_032162325.1 Mycobacterium sp.
CCCGCCACGAACAGGGTGCGGCGTTCATGGACGAGATGTACGGCCGCGTCACTGGGCGGGCGGGCGTGGTGTCTGCGACGTTGGGCCCGGGTGCCATCAACATGCAGCTGGGCGTCGCCGACGCCACGACGAACAGCACCCCGCTGGTCGCAATCTCCGCGCAAGTGGGCCAAGACCGCGAGTACAAAGAGTCGCATCAGTACGTCGACCTGGTGTCGATGTTCGCGCCCATCGCCCCGATGGTCCGACGGCGTTCCCACGTCACGCGCGATACCTGAGATGGTCCGCAAGGCGTTCAAGGTGGCAGAAACCGAACGCCCAGCCGCTGTCTATCTCGCCGTACCCGAGCACATCGCCGCCGACCAGCTCCTACCGACGCTGAAGGCGGCGTTGGACGACGATGGGGCTTCGCTGATCGCCTGCCCTGTCGATTACTCCGAAAACCTGCGCTTGACCGACACTCTCGGCAACTTGGACGAGACGCTGTAGTCAGCCTCGTCCGCGAACGTGAGCTCATTTCTGAGATCCGAGCGGGTCTTCGAGTACAAGCTCACGTTCGACGCAGCCAGCATCGCCACCGAGGCCAGCGCCAGCAGTTGAACACCGGCGGAATGCCCGGCGTAGCCGTCGACCGAGCGCCACGGATTCTGGCTCAGCACCGCGCCCGCGAGAATCAACCCACCGGCCACGACGCCGACTGTGACTGCCTCGCAGAGCTTTTCGCGGTTACGCAGGAGGTAGCGCACGCCAAGGGCCGCGCCGCCCACGACGACGCCTGCGACTCCGGAGATCATCGCCGCGACCGCCACCACCGCGACGCTCGTCGTCACCCGTCCCGGTTGCCACGGCAGTGCGGGTTCGTCAGTGGGACGGGGCCGTCGGACCGGCAGGAAGGCCAGCAGTGCGAGCAGGGGCAGCAGCGCCAGCCCGCCGATCAGCCCCGCCCGATAGAACGCGTTCGAGGTAAAGCTCAGCGTGACCGGGCCCGCCGTGCCGGGCGGAAGCACCCAGCCTTGCTGCCAGCCGTTGACTGTGAGCGGAGCGAGTCTGGAACCGTCGGCCGCGCGAGCGGTCCAGCCGGGATTGATGCTCTCGGGCACCACCAGCACCCGTGATGACGGCGAAGGCGGGACGTTCAGCTCACGGTGGTCGGCGCTCCAATCGCCCGTGGGCGCGGGAACCGTTGCCGCCGTCTGTAGTTGGCTCGCGAGCGGACCGGCGAGCTGCACACCGTCGACCACGAACGCCGCGCCGGGGCTGATCAGCAATTCCTGCTCACCGGCGGGCAGCGTGATCGGCTCGGACCGGCAAGGCCTGGCGGGCACGGGCTCGCCGTCGAGCACGGCACCGACGGTGGTCGCGATGGAGGTCTGGACGAACTGTCCCGCCACACCGATGATCGGGCCGCGCCCGCACGGCAGATCGATGGCCCGCGCACGGTTGCGCGCGGCGTCTGCGGCAGCGATCGGCGTACCCCGGACGTCGAGCGCCGAGACCTCGGCCAGCCCAGGCGGCTTGAGCTGATCGAAGCCGAGCGCGGTGCGGTCGATGATGTCGACCCAACTCAACAGCGACAACTTGACGGTATCCGTGACGTGCGGGCGCAGGCTGACTGTCTGAGTTCCGCCGTCGCTGGACAGCCGGCGAACCTGAGGGCCGTCGCCGAGGTCGATGGCCACCAGCGTCGGATGTGCAGGCAGCACTGAAGAACTCGGCGTTATCCGCAGTCCTGCGACCTCGCTGCGGGCGGGCAGCCTCAGCGTAAGGGTGGGTGGTGTCTTGTGCTGCACGACGTTCTGCGGCGCCGTCCATGCGGTGCCCGGATCGCCGTCGGCGGCGGCGTAGGCCGAACCCGCCACGTCGATCAGATCGGCGTCGCCGAGCGCCCGCGCCGCGCCGGGCGCGCTGACGAGATCGGCCAGATTGGGGCCTTGACGCGCGCGCACCCACACCGTTGGCGTCACCTCCGTGGGCGCAGGTACGGTCAGCGTGCGACTCAGGTTCACCGGCTCCTCCGGCGAGAGCGCCATGGTCGCCGCACACCGCGTGCCGTTCGGGCTCTTGGCGCAACCCGGCCGACCGAGCAACTCCGATCCCAGATCCCATTGCGCGACAGCCGAATTTGGTGGTGGCCCAGGCACAACCACGGTGTGCCGCAGGCTGACGGGATGCGCGAAGCCGTTCGCGTCGTACTGCGTGACGGTGAAGTCGGTGATGCCGAACTGGACGCCGGCCGATCCGTCATCGGTGGCCACGGCGGTGATCCGCACCCACGGCGTCTCCCCGTAGGGCAGGGCCACGGTCAACGGCTTGCCGGCCTGGTCGAACCGCAGCGTGCTGGTGCCGTTGAGAGTCGATACCTCGATGCGGCGGACCTGCGCCCCGACGGCCGTGGCGCTGGGCGTGATCGTGAGCGTGGCGTTGGTGACGGGATGTTCGAAGTCAACCTGCAGCCACTGGCCGACGGCCGACTGCAGTGCACTGGACACCCAGCTCGTCGACGAATCGGCGTCGACGGCCGCCGCAGGCCCGGTCGACGGTGAGACGTCGGGCAGCGCGGTCGAGTCCGACGCCGAACTCGACACCGAGATCCGTCCGCCGTTCCACTGCCCATACACCGTGTCGGCGCCGGCAGCTGGGTAGTCGAGCACCCGGTTGAACGTGTGCCGTGGATCGTCGGGTGCCCGAATGGCCGACGAGTGATCGTCGACGCGGCCGTAGTCCGTTTCGCGCGCCAGGGGTGTGTCGGTCACGGTGACCCCTTTTCCTGGGGGCAACGTCAGGCCCGCGCGCTGCGCATCACCCGTCAGCAGCATCGGCCCCAGCGGCGGCTGCCCCAGCAGCCGTCGGCGCTCGTCGAGGCGCAGCAACACCTCGGGTCCGCCGTCGACTCGCGCCGTCGCGTCGGTGTCGACCAGGTAGGGCGTCGACGGGATCGTGGGCGTGGCCACCTTGTAGATCTCCACCGCCGGATAACGCGGCCGAAGTCCACTGTCGGTGATGAATCCCGCCAGCGTTCCCGGGCCGACGGGCTCGCCGAACTGCGCCATTTTGACGATCCCACTAGAACCTTCCAAGGCCCGATGCACAAGCAGCGGACGCGCCGACCGCGACGTCTCGGGGTCGAGGTCGTTGCGCACCACCACGTACGAAATTCCTTGGCGGGCAAGCGTATCCGCCAGCCCTGCGGAGGGCCGCCCCGCAGCGAACAGCCGCTGAACGGAGTCCAGAGCGCGGATGGTTGCAGGAGGGGTCAGCGGAATCGAGTCACGCACACCCCACGGACTGTTGCCCAATACCTGAAGGGGTTCGTCGTGGCTGGTGCCCCACACCTGGGTGGCGAACGGCGCGCCGGGGGCCAACAGCACGCGGCCCCCGGCGTTGTGTTCGTCGAGCCAGTCGGCGGTGTCGTGCCAGTACTGCGGGATCGCGTCGAAGGCACCCGGCGGCGTGAGCCTGCCGGTCCAGGCCAGTGACGTGCCCGCGGCCAACGCCACCAGCACCACCACCCCGACCGCGACACGTTTGTCGTGTTCGGGGTGGGCGAACGCGTTCACCCACTCTCGCCGCGGCGCGCTGCCGGGCAACGGGATTCGGCCCAGCAGGTGCGCCAGTCCGAGCGCCAGCGGCAGCCGCAGCAGCGGCTCCAGCTTGTGCATGTTGCGCAGCGGAGTGCCGCCGGCGTCCAGGAACGCCTGAACAGGCTGCGCGACAGGCGATCCCAGCCCACCCGAGTAACCGACGGCGAGCAGGACGACGCCGATGAGCAGGATCACGATGAGCCGGCCGCGTGCCGGCATCGTGTGCATCGCCAGCCCGGCGATTCCTGCCGCCGCGACCAACGTCGTCGCCAACACCGCGACCGACCCCGTCACCAACGAGGCGCCCGCGGTGGCGTTCGGCGCGACGAACGGCGTCCAGGCGTCGGTGCCGCGCAGCATCTCGGTCAGCGACATCCACCGCGTGGTGACGCCGGAGGACTCGATGAAGTCAAGGAACGGCGGGCTGATCCGGCCCAGCAGCACCAGCGCGACGACCCACCACAGCACCGCAAGCACCGCGCACGACAACCACCACGCGGTGAAGCGCAGCCACAGCCGGTTCGGCCGGTGTGACGCCAACCAGATGACGGCCGCGAGGCAGCCGGTCAGGGTGGCGACGGCGTTGACCGCACCCATCAGCGCGATCGCCAGCGCCGACCGCGCGGCCAGCTGTCGCACAGATCCTTCAGCGCGCAGCGCAAGGATCACCGGCAGCAGCACCCACGGCGTCAGCATCATCGGCAGCGTCTCCGACGAGATCGCGCCGAGCGTGGTCAGTACCCGCGGGGACAGCGCGAACGCGGCGGCGGCGATGATGCGCGACGTCGGACTGCCGATGCCCAGCGCCTCGGCGACCCGAAGTAGGCCCCAGAAGCCGACCGTGAGCAGCAGCGCCCACCACAACCGCTGCGTCACCCAGCCGGGCAGGCCGAGGAAGTCGCCGGCGAGGAAGAACGCGCCGTGCGGAAACAGGTAGCCGTAGGCCTGGTTCTGTGCCTGGCCGAACGGCAGCTCGCTGTTCCACAGGTTGAACGCGCGCGCGAGAAACCGCAGAGGGTTGGCGGTGAGATCCAGCTTCGTGTCGGGCGAAATCTGTCCGGGCGACTGGGCGAAAGTCAGGATCAGCGCCGCCGCGGCGGACACCCACAGCCAGCGCCGCGACAGCGGCGCGGTCACGTTAGGTTCTGTCGCCGTACTCGACCCTGTTGAGCACCGATGACGCCGGGTCGCCCGCCTGCAGCGGGGGCTTGCTGTCCTGCTGCACCATCAAAGTCACACCGAAAATGGCGGCCGCACCCAGCAGCAGGCCGACAACGATGCTGGCTGCGGCGGGCACGAGGAACCGGTCCATGCGGCCAAGGTAGCAGACAATGTTTTGCGTGCCCGCCACCGAACGAGGCTTCTGGCGCACCAATAGTCCCCCGCAAGCGGGAGGTGCCCCCAGCCGTGTGGGTGGGTTATGACGACGGCGGCGCGTTGGTGTTCAGCGGCGACGTGCGGGCGTATCTCGGTGAGCCGGGCAGCTCCTATGAGTACTGGGTGACCGTGCCGCCACACCAGTTCGATGCGCTGCGGCGGGCCCTGGCCGCTGACCCGGCCGCCGACGTGCTTGACCTGGTGTGCGTCCACGTCGGCGAGATCATGGCGCGAGGTGAGCGGACCTGGCTTGATGACCACGGGATAGAAGCGCGGCTTCCGCTCCCACTAGTGTCGAGGCCCATGGCCCCAACCAGAGCCCTGCTGGCACTGACGGCAATGGCCGGGTTCCTGCTGGCCTGCTCGCCCGCAACCCAACAACCCGCCGCCCCGTCGAGCTCCGTCGCGTCGCCCACGGTGGCCGCGACCGCTGGCCCGGCTCCCGCCGCCGGTCCTGCCGCGCCGGCATGCGGCGACGGCGAGGCGCTGCTCGCGGGCATGTCGACCCGCGACAAGCTGGCGCAGCTGTTGATGGTCGGGGTCACCGGCGCCGCAGACGCGCGGGCGGTCGTCGACAGCCACCACGTCGGCGGCATCTTCATCGGCAGCTGGACGGACCTCTCGATGCTCTCCGACGGGTCGCTGGCCGACATCGCCGCGTCGGCGGGCCCGCTGCCGCTCGCCGTGAGCGTCGACGAGGAGGGCGGCAGGGTGTCCCGGCTGGCCGGGCTGATCGGCAGCCAGCCGTCGCCGCGGGTACTGGCGGCCAGCCACACCCCCGACGAGGTCTACAACATCGCCCTCGCGCGCGGGCAGGCGATGAGAAAGCTCGGCATCACGATCGACTTCGCACCGGTCGTCGATGTCACCAACGCTCCTGACGACACCGTGATCGGCGATCGGTCCTTCGGCGCCGACCCGACGGCCGTCACCGACTATGCAGGCGCCTACGCGCGCGGGCTGCGCGACGCAGGCCTGCTGCCGGTGCTCAAGCACTTCCCCGGCCACGGCCACGGCTCGGGCGACACGCACACCGGAAGCGTCGTCACCCCGCCGATCGCGGACCTGCACAAGAACGATCTGATCCCGTATCGCACCCTGACCGCCCAACCTCCGGTCGGCGTCATGGTCGGACACATCCAGGTCCCCGGCCTGACCGGCAGCGACCCCGCGAGCCTGAGCCCTGCGGCGTATGCGTTGCTGCGCTCGGGCGACTACGGCGGCCCGGCGTTCAACGGGCCGGTGTTCACCGACGACCTGTCCAGCATGCAGGCCATCAGCGACCGGTTCGGTGTTTCCGAGGCCGCGTTGCGCGGCCTGCAGGCCGGCGCGGATGTCGCGCTGTGGGTGACCACCGACGAGGTCCCGGCGGTGCTGGACCGGCTGGAGAAGGCGTTGGCGGCCGGGGAGCTGACGATGCCGCGGGTGGACGCGTCGGTGCTGCGGATCGCCGCGGTCAAGGGCCCGAATCCGCGCTGCGGCCGCTGATTGGTCACCTATTGCTTACCCTGGAGTAATGGCCGGAGGCACCAAGCGTTTGCCGCGCGCCGTGCGCGAACAGCAGATGCTCGACGCCGCGGTGCAGATGTTCTCCGTCAACGGTTATCACGAGACGTCGATGGACGCGATCGCCGCCGAGGCAGA
Source organism: Mycobacterium sp. (assembly GCA_032162325.1). Lineage (GTDB taxonomy): Bacteria > Actinomycetota > Actinomycetes > Mycobacteriales > Mycobacteriaceae > Mycobacterium. The sequence goes on from JAVRPG010000691.1 coordinate 6,603, forward strand.
GATCTCCAAACCGATGCTGTACCTGTACTACGGGTCGAAGGAGGAGCTGTTCGGGGCGTGCCTGGACCGCGAGCTGACCCGGTTCGTCGACGATGTGCGCAGCAAGATCGACTTCAAGCAGAGCCCAAAAGAGTTGCTGCGCAATGCTGTTCTCGCATTCTTGACCTACATTGACGCGAATCGGGCGTCGTGGATGGTGCTCTACAACCAGGCCACCAGCTCGCAAGCGTTCGCTCACACCGTGCGTGAAGGCCGCGAGCGGATCGTCGACCTGGTCGGCAGGCTGCTGCGGTCGGGTACCCGCCATCCGGAGCCCGACACCGACTTCGACATGATGGCCGTTGCTTTGGTGGGTGCGGGCGAGGCGGTTGCTAACCGGGTCAGCACCGGCGATGCCGACGTCGACGAGGCCGCGGAGTTGATGATCAACCTGTTCTGGCGGGGCCTGAAGGGCACGCCGTCGGATAAGGATGTCCAGGCGGTGGCGTCCAACTAGGCTCGTCGCCCGATGAACGTCATCACGATGGGCGCCCACATTCTCGATATGCTGGTGCGGCCGGTGTCGGAGATTCCACCGGGACAGGGCACGGTGCTGGTCGAACAGATGCGGATGACGGCCGCGGGAACGGCCGCCGGGACGGCGCTGACGTTCGCCAAACTCGGCGCTACGGTGCGCACGGCGGGGGCGATCGGCACCGATCCCGCGGGTGACGTGCTGCTGTCGCTGCTGGGCAGCGCAGGCATCGACACCAGGCTCGTGGTGCGCAAACCGGATGTGCCCACTTCGATGTCGGTATTGCCGATCAGGCCGAACGGCGAGCGGCCCAGCCTGCACCTGCTCGGGGCCAATCTCGCCTACACGCTCGACGACGTCGACTGGGATGCCCTCGCCGCCACGGACCATATCCATCTCGGCGGTGCAGAGCTGCTGGGCCCCGACACCACAACGCGAATCCTGCGGCACGCCAAGGAGAATGGGGTCACCACGTCGGTCGACCTGATCGCGCCCGGTGGCATGGGGACCTTCGAGATCATCGCGCCTGCCATGGCCTACACGGATTACCTGCTGCCCAACGAGGACCAGGTCCTCGGCTTCACCGGCGCCGCAGACCTCGCCGACGGATGCCGCCAACTCCTTGACGCGGGCGCCGGGCTGCTCGCCGTCACCTGCGGTGCCGACGGCGCGCTGATCGTCAGCCGCGAAGGGACTCAACAGGTTCCGGCGTTCGCCATCGACGTCGTTGACACCACCGGCTGCGGCGACGCCTTCTCTGCAGGCTTCGTCTATGCGATCAGCATCGGCCGGGAGCCACGCGACGCCGCCGTCCTCGGCAATGCGGTCGCCGCGCTCGTCGCCGGCGGATTGGGGAGCGACCACGGCGATTTCGACCTCGCGGCCGCCGACGCGTTCGCCAAGAGCTCGCCGACTCTGGCCTGACCCTTTCGAGACTGCGGGGAGATCGCGATCGCGCGCCGTGTCGCGATCTGTGCGCAGTTTCGCGGAACTTAAAGCGACGTCACCGTTCCCGTGAGATGTGGGTCGCCCTTCGTCAGATTGCGCAGCGTGAGCTGCCACCCGTCGGAGATGCGGTCGACGTACAGACCTGCGCGCGCCGGCAGCACCACCGGCTTGGCGAACCGCACCGAATACTTGACGGCGTCCGGGAGTTTCCCCTCGATATTCGCCAAAACCGCTGCGGCGGAGAACATTCCGTGAGCGATAACGGTCGGAAACCCGAACAGCTTAGCGGCGATCGGGTTGGTGTGGATTGGATTGTGATCCCCGCCGACCGACGCGTAGTGGCGGATCTGGCCCGGCGTGATGCGCAGCACCGCGTTCGGCGGTCCGGGCTTGGCCAGCTTCTGCGGCGGCGGCTTCGGCTCGTCGGACAGGCTGGTCCGCTGCTGATGCAGAAACGTCGTCACCTGATGCCACGCCGTCTCATTTCCGACGTTGACGTCGGTGACGATGTCGGCCAGCAGCCCACGCCGATGTTCGCGCAGGTTCTCCGCATGCACCCGCACCGACACGGTGTCGGTCACCAGGATCGGGCGGTACTGGGTGATGTGGTTTTCGATATGCACCGAACCCATTGCGGCGAAAGGAAAGTCGAAGCCGGTCACGAGCGACATCACCATCGGGAAGGTCAGTGCGAAGGGATACGTCAGGGGCACCGCATCGCCGAACCGCAGCCCCGTGGCGTTCGCGTACGCCGCCACGTTCGCGGGGTCGATGGCCAGCTCGTCGACCGTGATCGTGCGGTCGGGCAACGTGTCTCCGCGCGGCACGAACGGCAGCGCTCCGGCCGCCGCGCGCACCATGTTCATCAACCCGGACGGCTGCGTCATGCTGCTCAGCCTAGCTAGGCGCCGAGCATGGCCTGGCCGCACACCCGGATGGTGTTACCGGTCACGGCGTTCGACGCAGGGCTGGCGAAGTAGGCGATGGTTTCGGCGACGTCGACGGGTTGGCCGCCCTGATACAGCGAGTTGAGCCGTCGCCCCACCTCACGGGTGGCCAGCGGGATCGCCTCGGTCATCTTCGTCTCGATGAACCCCGGCGCGACAGCGTTGATCGTGATGCCCTTGTCCGCCAGCCCCGGCGCCAATGCCTCGGTCAGACCGATCATGCCCGCCTTGGTGGTCGCGTAATTGGTCTGCCCGCGGTTGCCCGCGATGCCCGCCATCGACGACAGCCCGATGACCCGGCCACCCTCGCTGAGTGTGCCGTTGTCCACCAGGCCCTCGGTGAGCCGAAGCGGCGCAAGCAGATTCACGGCGACGACGGAATCCCAGCGGGCCTCGTCCATGTTGGCCAACAGCTTGTCGCGGGTGATGCCTGCGTTGTTGACGAGGATGTCGGCGCGACCCCCGTGAGCCTCGCGCAGATGCGCGGTGATCTTGTCGACGGCGTCCTCGGCCGTCACGTCCAGCGTCAGCGCGGTCCCGCCCACCTTGGATGCGGTCTCGCCCAGCGCCTCCGCGGCACCTTCGACGTCGATCGCCACCACCTTCGCGCCGTCCCGGGCGAACACCTCGGCAATCGTCGCGCCGATACCGCGCGCTGCGCCCGTCACGATCGCGACTTTGCCGTCCAGCGGCTTGTCCCAATCGGCAGGCGGCGCCGAGTCATCGGCGCCGACACGGAACACCTGCCCGTCGACATAGGCCGACTTGCCGGACAGGATGAACCGCATCGTCGACTCCAGCCCCGTCGCGGCAGGCTTGGCGTTCGCCGACAGGTACACCAGCGCCACCGTCGCGCCGCGCCGCAGCTCCTTGCCGAGCGAGCGGGTAAACCCCTCGAGCGCCCGCTGCGCGATCCGTTCGTGAACGCTGCCGGCTTCCTCCGGTGTCGTGCCGACCACGACGATGCGCCCCGATGGGCCGAGGTTGCGCAGCAGCGGGGTGAAGAACTTGTACAGCCCCTTCAGGCCCACGGGTTCGGTGATGCTGGTGGCGTCGAACACCAGCCCGCCGAACGAGTCGGCCCAGCGGCCGCCGAGGTTGTTGGACACCACGTCGTAGTCTTCGGCCAGCGCGGTGCGCAGCGGCTCGACGACGCGTCCCTCACCGCCGATCAGCAGCGTGCCCGCTAGCGGCGGATCGCCGGGCCTATAGCGGCGCAGCGTCTCGGGCTGCGGGACGCCCAGCTGCTTGGCGAGGAACGATCCGGGTGCCGAATGGACGATTTGTGAGTACAGATCGGTAGCCATGGAACCTAACTTACTCCAGAGTAAGGACGGTGAGTAGGATGGCCCCCATGGCCAACAACAGCAGCCGACGCGTCGCCATCCTCGGCGGCAACAGGATTCCTTTCGCACGGTCGGACGGCGCCTATGCAAACGCCTCCAACCAGGACATGTTCACCGCGGCGCTGGGCGGGCTCATCGACCGCTACAACCTCGACGGCGAGAAACTGGGCGCGGTGATCGGCGGAGCGGTGCTCAAGCACAGCCGCGACTTCAACCTGATGCGTGAGTGTGTCCTCGGCAGCTCGCTGTCGTCGTACACGCCCGCGTTCGATATCCAGCAGGCGTGCGGAACGGGACTGCAGGCGACGATCGCGGCCGCCGACGGCGTCGCCGCGGGACGGTATGACGTCGCTGCAGCGGGCGGTGTGGACACCGCCTCCGACGCGCCGATCGCCTTCGGCGACGATCTGCGTCGGGTGCTGCTCGGGTTGCGCCGGTCGAAATCCAACGTCGACCGGCTCAAGCTGGTGGGCAAGCTGCCTGCGGCGCTCGGTGTCGAGATCCCCGTCAACAGCGAGCCGCGTACCGGCCTGTCGATGGGCGATCACGCCGCCATTACCGCCAAGCAGATGGGCATCAAGCGTGTCGACCAGGACGAGTTGGCCGCCGCCAGTCACCGCAACATGGCCGCCGCCTACGACCGTGGCTTCTTCGACGACCTCGCCACCCCGTTCCTCGGCCTGTATCGCGACAACAACCTGCGCCCCGATTCGTCGGTCGAGAAGCTGGCGTCGCTCAAGCCGGTGTTCGGGGTGAAGGCCGGTGACGCGACGATGACGGCGGGCAACTCGACACCGCTGACGGATGGCGCCTCGGTGTCGCTGATTGCAACTCCCGAGTGGGCTGCGGCGCACGGCATCGAACCGCTGGCGTACTACGTCGACGCCGAGACGGCCGCGGTCGACTACGTCAACGGCAAGGACGGCCTGTTGATGGCGCCCACATACGCGGTGCCGCGGCTGCTGGCCCGAAACGGGCTGAGCCTGGGCGACTTCGACTTCTACGAGATCCACGAGGCGTTCGCGTCGGTGGTGCTGGCCACGCTGGCGGCCTGGGAGTCCGAGGAGTACTGCAAGGAGCGGCTCGGCTTGGATAGTGCACTGGGCCGCATCGATAGAACGAAGCTCAACGTCAACGGCTCGTCGCTCGCGGCGGGCCATCCGTTCGCCGCAACCGGCGGACGGATCGTGGCGCAGCTTGCCAAGCAGCTTGCCGAGAAGAAGAAGGAGACAGGCCAGCCGGTCCGCGGCCTCATCTCGATCTGTGCCGCCGGTGGTCAGGGCGTTACGGCGATCCTGGAGGCGTAGCCGACATTCAGCCGAGGAGGCGTAGCTGACATTCAGCCGCCGAGGCGTAGCCGAAAAAATTCTTCGGCAGGGTTGTAACGGCCGCGCGGGGGCAGTCGATAGAACTCGTAGCTCCGTGTTGCCGTCTGACCCCCCGACCCGACGGCAATACGGGGCTCTTATTTTTCGGCGCCGAGTGCTTCGATGGTGTGCATGCAGATCAGCCTCAGCCTCGTCGGATTACTCAGCGACACGAACGGCGGCTCGCCCGTCGACTCCGTTGTGAAGAACCTCACCGCGCTGCGCGACGAGGGGTTCCGGAGAGTCTGGATGGCGCAGATGCCATACGACCCGGATCTGCTGACGATCCTTGCCGTCGCCTTTCACGAGGTCGACACCATCGAGGTCGGCTCGGGCGTCCTGCCGATCCAGGTGCAGCATCCGATGCAGTTGGCTCAGCGGGTGCTGACGCTCAATACGATCGCAGGCGGCCGGTTCACCCTCGGCGTCGGCATGAGCCACCGGATGGTGACCGAACAAATGTGGGGCATCTCGTACGAGAAGCCGGTGCGCCGGATGCGCGAGTACCTCGACGGCCTGCTGCCGCTGCTGGCCGGGCAGCCCGCAGAAGCGGTCGGGGAGACCGTGACCACGCGCGGGTCGCTGCAGATTCCCGGTGCACCGACGCCCGAGGTGTACATCGCCGCGCTGGGCCCGCAGATGCTGCGGCTGGCGGGGCGGCGTACGGCGGGAACGCTGACGTGGATGACCGGACCCAAGACACTCGCCGAGCACGTCGGCCCGACGCTGCGTGAGGCCGCCGCCGAGGCAGGCCGCCCGGAGACCGCGGTGCGCGTCGCGGCCTCGCTACCGGTGAGCGTCACCGACGACATCGCGGCCGCGCGCGCCAGGGCCGCCAAGGAGTTCGTGATCTACGGACAACTGCCGTCGTACCGCGCGATGCTCGACCGGGAGGGGTTCGCCGGACCCGAGGACGCCGCGATCATTGGCGACGAGAACACGGTCTCCGATCGCCTCGACGAACTGGCAAGAGCCGGCGTCGACGAGTTCGCGGCCCTGACCTTCGACCCGTCCCCCGAGGGGCGTGCGCGCACCCGCGCGCTACTGCGAACCAAGGACGCGTAACCGCCCAAAATTCCTCTGGTATGACCGCAGTCACAAGCGTACGATCGAGCGCACGACGGGTTCGGGAGTGACCAGTCCGAAGTGCCGGCATAAGAGGTGAAAGCCGGACGCGCGAGAACCAATTGAGACGCCCTCAAGTGTCCTCCCGGACCCGCCCTTTTGTGTCTATGGGGGTGTGGCTAGCCCCACCGAACATCCGCCGGACACCACCATGGAGCGCGCCCACCGCAGCGGGCCACGATGAATGACGTGACGACCGCTGTTTGTTGCGGCAATTACTCGCATTTCGCCGCAACGAACGAGACACAAT
>JAVRPG010000692.1:0-3021 GCA_032162325.1 Mycobacterium sp.
TTGGCGCTCGGCATCGTCTTGCGCGCGCCGAGGGCCAGCAGCCGCTGGTAGCCCGGACCGACCAGGCGCACGATCAGGTCGAGCACCTTGGCGTCCAGACCGACGACGGCCCGCGGACGGTTCCTGCTGACGGCCCGCAGGATCGACTTGGCCGCGGAGTCGGGCGACGTCTTGGCCAGCTTGGTGTCGAAGTACTCGGCGAGCGTCCTGGCGTCCTGGCCGTCGACCGCGCCGGCGTTGCGCGCGATCGCGGTCTTGATGCCACCCGGGTGCACGCAGGTGACGTGCACGGGATGGCCGCTGACCATCATCTCCTGGCGCAGCGCCTCGGTGAATCCACGGACCGCGAACTTCGCCGCGTTGTACGCGCTCTGTCCCGGAACCGACAGCAGCCCAAACAGGCTGGAGATGTTGACCAGGTGGCCGTCACCGGACGCGATCAGGTGCGGCAGGAACGCCTTCGTCCCGTTCACGACGCCCCAGAAGTCGACGTCCATGACCCGCTCGATGTCCTTGAACTCGGACTTCTCGAGGTCGCCGTTGTAGGCGATGCCGGCATTGTTGTAGACCTGGTGGACTTCGCCGAAATGGGTCACAACCGCGTCGGCGTAGGCCAGAACGGCCTCCCGCTCGGCGACGTTGAGCCGGTCGGATTTCACGGTCGCGCCGAGTGCTTCGGCCTGACGGACGGTTTCGGCGAGTCCTTCGGTGTCGATGTCCGAGAGCGCGAGCTTTGCGCCCTTCGTCGCGAGATTGACGGCCAGGGCTCTGCCGATGCCGGATCCGGCTCCGGTGATGACGGCGACTTTGCCTTCGAATCGGTTCATTTCACTGCAACCTTCACATCGTTGGTGCGGATATCGGATGACGACTGAACATGGCTACACAGTTTCGCGCCGAGGTCGGCTACAGCTTCGCGCGCTTCGGGGAGAACGCTGACCTGGAGGTGGAAGACGTGCCACAGGCCGTCGAACACCCGATGATCGACGGTGGGGGCCCCGGTAGCGGCCAGTGCCCTGGCGATGTCGAGGGCATCGCACCGGATCGGATCGTCACCGGCGGTCTGGATGACGATCGGTGGCAGGTCGGTCATGTCCCCGTACACCGGGGAAATGCCCGGCGACATGGGATCGACCGTCCCCGCATACTGCGGAGCCCACTCGGCCGTCATCGACGGCAGGATCAGCGGATCCCGCAATTTCGGTCGCAACTGGTCGATGTCGATCGCGAGGTTGACCCACGGGCAGATCAGGCCCAGCGCTGACGGCGCGACGATTCCGCGATCGCGCAGCGCCATGGCAAGTGCCAGCGTTAGTCCGCCGCCGGCCGAATCGCCGGCAATGACCGTGCTTTTCGGGTCGAGCCCGTCTTCGAGCAATCGCGAGTACACGGCGACCATCTCTTCGAGGGCGACCGGATATCGAGCCTCCGGTGCGCGTGAGTAGTCCGGGACGATCGCCGTCATGTCGGCTGCCGTGGCCAGGTGCGCGACCATGCCGCGATAGCCCTTGGCGCTACCTAATGCGTAGCCGCCGCCGTGCAGGTAGATCAGTGTTCCGTTGGTTCCACCCATCGGGGGCAGTACCCGCTCGACGGCAACGCCGGCAATGGTGATGCGGTCGAAGCTCGCGCCTTTCGGGGGGCGGGCGGCACCCGTGAGCATGTTGACCATGGCGCGCTTGCCGTTGATGGAAACCCGGCGGGAGGCGAACAGTGGCCGTGAGGCTCGTAGGACGGTCCGGATGACGCGCTTATTGATGTTCATGATGGCCTTTCACTAGCGAGTTGATGGCGAAATGTGATGGCGGGCAGCCTTGTTCAGACCGCAACCGCGTCCACCGATGTCTTGTCGAACTGCAGCAGCTTGTCCTCGACCGGATCGTGGAGCAGCATCTTGGAGTCCTTGCCGTAGTGCATGAGCACCTTCCACGGGTGCTTGGACCCCTGGCGCGGCAGCGTGTTCTTGGCGCGCTGCACGTAACCGGATTGCAGCTGGTCCAGCATGCCGATGTCCATTGCGGAGTCCTCGATATCGAGGGGAGTCGCCACCGTGTGGCCGTTGTCGTCCATGTGCTTGAACAGGCGGCACAGGTAGGCGCCGGCGATATCGGACTTCAAGGTCCACGGCGCGTTGGTGTACCCGAAAACCCACGCCAGATTGGGAATGTTCTCGACGAGCACACCCTTGTAGGTCATCTGGTCGTTGAGCTTGCGCGTCTCGCCGTCGACCGACAGTTCCATGCCACCCAGCATCTGGATGTCCAGGCCAGTCGCCGCGACGATGATGTCGGCCTCCAGTTCGCGACCGGTCTTCAGCAGGATGCCGTTCTCGGTGAAGGTCTCGATGTGATCGGTGACGATCGAAGCCTCACCGGAGGACAGCGCCTTGAAGAGGTCGCCGTTGGGTACCGCGCACAACCGCTCGTCCCATGGCATGTACTTCGGTGAGAAGTGGCTCATGTCGACGGACGGGCCGACGTGCCGGCGGACCTGCCAGAGCAAGAATCGGCGCATCTGTGCAGGCCAGCGCTTGCATGCCAGGTAGAGGTAACGCTGGATGGCGATGTTGCGCTTGCGCGCGAATTTGTACACCCACTTGTCGGGGAGGAATCGACCCAGCACCTGGGAGATCTTGTCGAGGGCGGGCACCGAGAAGATGTACGAAGGTGAGCGCTGCAGCATGGTCACGTGCTCGGCATCGCCGGCCATCGTCGGGACCAGGGTGACAGCCGTTGCGCCACTTCCGATCACGACGACCTGCTTGCCGGTGTAGTCCAGGCCCTCGGGCCAGTGCTGCGGGTGGATCAACCGGCCCTCGAACCGGTCCGCGCCGGGGAAGGTCGGCAGGAAGCCGGCGTCGTAGTTGTAGTAGCCGGTGCAGCTGACGAGGAAGCCGGCGGTGTAGGTGCGGGTCTCACCGGTCGCCTCGTGCAGGGCCGTCACCGTCCAGCGGCTCTCGGTGGTCGAGAAGTCTGCGTTGACGATCTTCAGGCCGTAATGGATCTTCTTGTCAATGCCGTA
>JAVRPG010000693.1:0-17878 GCA_032162325.1 Mycobacterium sp.
CCGAGAGCGCGCTGGACCCGTCGACCATGGCCGCGTCGATGATCTGGCCCTTGCCGGACCGCTCGCGCTCCCACAGCGCAGACAGGATCCCAACGACGAGAAACATTGAGCCACCGCCGAAGTCGCCAACCAGGTTCAGCGGCGGGACCGGACGGTCGCCGCCGCGTCCGATCGCGTGCAGCACACCGTTGAGCGAGATGTAGTTGATGTCATGGCCGGCCTGCTGGCTTCGCGGGCCCGTCTGGCCCCAGCCGGTCATGCGCGCATAGATCAGCCGCTCGTTGACCTTGGCGCAGTCCTGTGGGCCGAGGCCGAGCCGCTCGGTGACGCCGGGGCGGAAGCCCTCGATTAGAACGTCGGCCTTCGCGATCAGCCGCAGCACGAGCTCGCGGTCGTCTTCGCTCTTGAGATTCGCCGCGACCGATCGTCGGTTGCGGAGCAGGTAGTCGTTGCTGGGGTTGGTCGCAGGCCCCGGCCCCTTGCCCGGACGCTCGACGCGGACGACGTCGGCGCCCAGGTCGCCGAGGAGCATCGAGGCGTGCGGGCCCGGGCCGATGCCGGCCAGTTCGACGACTCGCAGTCCGTGCAGTGGTCCAGCCATGCGCTACCGCCCTCCATTGGTCGACCGCCGACATAGCTTACTTGTATAACCAAGTGGTCCGGATCTAGGGTGCAGCCATGACGACCATTGACTCCAGCGCCGACGCATACACCAGCATCGACGACCTTCCCGTCGAACTTGCCGACGGTGTGTTGACGGTGACCCTGAACCGTCCGGACAGCCTGAATTCGCTGACTGCGGCGATGCTCAAGGGGATCGCCGACGCGCTGCATCAGGCCGCGGGCGATCCGAGGGTGAAGGTGGTGCGGCTCGGCGGAGCCGGGCGGGGGTTCTCGTCGGGCGCCGGGATCAGCGAGCAGGACCAGGCCAACCCCGGTGCGAGCGGCACGCCGGCCGATGTCCTCGACGCGGCCAACGGTGCGGTCCGGTCGATCGTGAACCTGCCGCAGCCGGTCGTGGCGGTCGTGCAGGGGCCGGCAGCCGGTGTTGGCGCGTCTTTGGCGTTGGCGTGTGACGTCGTATTGGCTTCGGAGAAAGCGTTTTTCATGCTGGCGTTCACGAAGATCGGGCTGATGCCCGACGGTGGCGCGTCGGCGTTGATCGCGGCGGCCGTCGGCCGCATCCGCGCGATGCGGATGGCGCTGCTGGCCGAGCGGATCCCGGCCGTGGAGGCGCACGAGTGGGGCCTGGTGACGGCGGTGTATCCGGCCGACCAGTTCGACGCCGAGGTCGACAAGGTGGTGGCCACGCTGGCCTCCGGGCCAGCGGTGGCGCTGCGCAAGACCAAGCAGGCGATCAACGCCGCGACTCTGACGGAGTTGGAGGCCGCGCTGGAGCGTGAGAAGCAGGGCCAGCTGGTGCTGATCTCGTCAACCGACTTCCACGAGGGCACCAAGGCCTTCCAGCGGCGCAGACCCGCGAAGTTCACCGACTCCTGAGGGCCGCGCCGGACCATATGCATAGTTCAAAACTTGGTACCGCCCGCGGCACCACGTTCTGAACGACGCTAATTGTCGGACTGCTCCGCCACGATCGGAGCATGAATCAGTACACCTACCGTGCCGAGTACTCGCCGGAGTACGGAGAGTACGTCGGTGTGTGCCTCGAGTATCCCTTCCGGTATTCGCGTGCGCCGACTGCTCATCAGGCGATCGAGGGTGTCGAGCGAATGATCGACGAGGTCGTCGCCGAGATGACGGCCTCCGGCGCGACGCCCCCGGCGTCCCTGACCGACCGGCAATACAGCGGCAACCTCAGGGTGCGCACGTCCCCTGCGCTCCATTCACGACTCGCGGTCGAGGCCTATGAGCAGGGCGTCTCGTTGAACCAATGGGTGGTTCAGAAGCTGGCCGAGCGCAAGACGATCCCGTCACTCGACGACCTGTTCTAGCCCGAAAATGAGTGGACGGTGGACCGGTCGTTCCGCGACCATCGTTTGGTGAGTACGCAGTACGACATTGAACAGCCGGTGGCCGACGCCGGCGGTTGGCGCGTGCTCGCACCTTTCAAGTTCCGTGCATACCGACTGCTGATTGCCGCGGTGTCCCTGTCGATCTTCGCAGAAGGCATGTGGGCCGTCGTGATGGCGCTCCAAGTCATCGAACTCGACAACGATCCCGCGTCGCTGTCGCTGGTCGCGACATGTCTGGGCGCCGGCCTGGTCGCCTTCGTGTTGGTGGGCGGACTCGCCGCGGACCGCATCAGCCAGCGCGCCATCATCATCGCCGTCGAGACGGTCAACGTGATCGCCGTTTCGGCGATCGCTGCACTGGGACTTATCGGCGCCCTAAAGATCTGGCACATGGCGGTGGCCGCTGCCGCACTCGGCATCGCCGCAGCCTTCTTCTTCCCCGCCTACAGCGCGACCCTGCCCCGGATCCTTCCTGCCGAGCAGCTGCTGGCCGCCAACGGTGTTGAGGGCGTCGTCCGGCCGGTTTTCCAGCGCGCCGTGGGACCTGCCATCGCTGGTGTGGTGGTCGGTGCGACGTTCCCCTCTCTGGGCGCGGTCGTGGTGGCGGTGCTGTTCGCCATCGGTTTGATACTGCTGGTGGCCAGCGGGCCTGCGATGAAAACGCCTGTGCACCAGCCTGATCAACAGCGGCCGCAGCTGCTGCGCGACCTGCGCGACGGCTTCGCGTTCATGCTGCGCACCCCATGGTTGCTGTGGACGCTGCTGTTCGCGAGCATGTTCGTGCTCGTGGTGCTGGGACCGATCGAGGTGCTGCTGCCGTTCATCGCCAAGCAACGCTTCGAAGACGGCGCACGAACGTTCGGCTTCATCCTGGCGTTCTTCGGCGTCGGTAGCGCACTGGGCGCGCTGACAGTGTCCTCGCGACGACTGCCACGTCGCTACCTCACCGTGATGATGACGATGTGGAGTGTCGGCTCGATACCGCTGGTAGTCGTCGGCGTCACGTCGTCGTTCCCCTTGATGGCCGCGGCGACGTTCGTCATCGGCTTCACCGACGGCGCGGGAATGGTGATCTGGGGCACGCTGCTGCAGCGGCGGGTCCCGACGGAGATGCTGGGGCGGGTGTCGAGCCTGGACTTCTTCGTCTCGCTGGCGTTCATGCCGGTGTCGTTCGCGATCGTGGGCCCGCTGTCGAAAATCGTTTCCATGCAGACGATTTTCCTCGTGGCCGGCATCGCGCCGGTGCTGCTCGCGGCGGTCGCCATGTACGCGGCACGGATGCGTCAGGACGAGCTGGCGCACCCCCTGCGCTAAACGCCGAACACCGGCGGCAGTGCCAGCACCATGACGAGACCCCAGAAGAAGTGGGTCAGCATCGGTGCCAGCACGCCGCCGGTGGCGCGGCGTTCCCATGCGCACACCGCGCCGACGATCAGAGCCGCCACGCCGAGCATCGGATTGCCGGTGGTCGCCGCCGTCGCGACGACGTAGATGACCGTCGAGACGACGGCCCGGTACGCCTTGCCCAAAGCGGTGTAGAGCGCCCCGCGGAAGAACAGCTCCTCCGCCACCCCGTTGATCACCGTGATGAACACCACCAGCGCCAGCGGACCATGGTTGGCGAAATCGAGGATCCGCGTGACGAATTCACGCACACCGGGAGTCTCGCGGGCAACCAGGCCGCCCACCAGAAACACGCCGCCGAGCACCAGACCGATCACGGTGCCGCTGATCACCGGACGCTGGTTGCGGCCGCGGAACCGCACACAACCGAGATGCAGCGGGCCGGACGCGAAGGCCCCCAGCGCCCATACCGCCGCCAGTGCCAGCGTAAGCCAGTAGAACGATGCGTCGCCTGGCCGACGGGTCAACGAATACCCAAGCAGCGCAGCGCCGATCACCAGCACCACCGTGACGACGATCCGCCGCCGCCGTATCAGCGCGGGCGGTTCGTGGTGGGGCCCCGCGACCGTGCTGACGATGTCGCGCAGTTCGTCCAGAAAACGCGCGCGCGTCGCCGGCTGCGTCATGCCTGGCTTGCCTTCGGCGCGAAGTTGATCAGCGTGTCGAGTCCGGTTCGCAGCGCGGCCGGTCGTAGCCCACGTCGAGCAGGGCACTGACAAGCCGCGAGCCGACATAGCCGGTGGCGCCGGTAACCAGGATCCGCACGGTACTCACCGTACGGAGGTACCCGAACCCGTTCGACCGGAATCGTGTATATCGCCGCAACCGCCGCACCGAAGGCTCGGTCAGCATCCTTTGCGGTCAGAGGCCTTGTGCTGGTAAGGAATTGGTAGTAGAGAGGCGCAGGATACCTGCCGATCGCGGGCTAGCCGATGGCGTCGCGGTGCAGATCGATGAGCCGCTGATACACCTGCGCGTTGTACCGATTGTTGGCGATCTCTGCATCGCTGAGCTCGCGCCGGACACTGCCCGGCACACCGGCCACCAGGGACCGTGGCGGCACCGCGATGCCCTGTGGGACCAACGCGCCCGCCGCGATCAGAGAGCCCTTGCCGATCGTGGCGCCGTTGAGGATGACGGCCCCCATGCCGATCAGTGCATCGTCCTCGACGACACAGCCGTGCAGCACGGCATTGTGGCCGACGCTGACTCCCGCGCCGATGCTGACGGGAAATTCGGAGTCGACGTGGATGGTGACCCCGTCCTGGATATTCGTGCCGAATCCGATCTCGATCGGCTCGGCCTCGGCGCGCAGCGTGGCTCCATACCAGACGCTGGCCCTGGCGGCCAGCGTGACCTGGCCGATCACGCTCGCGTTGGGCGCGACCCAGGATTCGGCGTGCAACTGGGGTGCGCGTCCGCCGATGGGCAGGATCAGCGGCTCAGGCATGCGGTCATCGTATTGACGCCGGCTATCTCCCGTTCACCCGCTAGACCGAGGTGCATGCATTCGACTGCATTCTTGCGGTCGAATGCAATGCCTCGTACTGTGCATAGGCATGTGTTCCGGCTACCTTGCGAACTGTCGGCTGTCCGATAACACCGCACTAGGCTCGCAGCCGTGAACAGGATGGACCGCCGCAAGCAGGAGGTGCGCGACCGGATTCTGGGTGCGGCCTTCGACCTGTTCCTGGTTCAGGGTGTGTCGGCCACGACCATCGAGGACATCTGCGAGCGCGCCGACGTCGCAAACAGGACGTTCTTCAACCACTTTCCCACCCGGCACGACATGATGCGGGCGCTCGCCGAGCGCCGCCTCCTCAACCTCCATGACGTCGTGTTCGATCGCGCCGATGAGCCGATCCCGGCGCGGCTGATCGGGGTGTTCGACGACATCGCGGCGGCCCTGAGCAGTTCGAGTGACACGTACCGCGAGGTGATCGGCGAGATGCTGGCCGCCGCGGGGTACGGCATTCAACGCGGTGTCGCCCTGCATGACACGTTCCTCGAGCTCGTCAAGGAAGGCGTGGCCCGCGGCGAGGTCAACGCGCGGCACGATCCTCAGACGCTGGCCGACATCATCGTCGGCGCGCTGACCGGCGGCATCGTGAATTGGACTGTGGACAAAACGTATTCGCTCGAGACCGGCCTTCACGACCTGGCCGTCGCGCTGGCCGATCTGTTGGGCGGCGACTCGAATGGCTGACGTCGTATACCTACGGTCCTACGACGATCGCACCCGTGTCGACGACGAGATCGCGCGCCGGGTGCGGGATGCGACGGTCGAGCTGCTGCGGGAAGTGCCGTACTCGAGCATCACTATGCGGTCGATCGCGAAGCGCGCGGGCGTTTCTCATGGCGAGATCTATGCGTACTTCCGGTCGAAGGATGCGATCGTCGCCGAGATCTATCTCGAGCGATTGCGTGCCGCGCCGTTGACCGTCGACATCGAGCAATCCGCGCGGGCGCGGATCGCCGCCCAGTTTTCACAGTTGGTCATGCTGCTGGCCGACGAGCCGGGCATCGCCGCGGCGTGCTCGAGCGCGCTCATCTGCGACGAGCCGTCTGTGCGCGCGATCCGGCAGCGGATCCACGCGGAGTTGCACCGGCGGGTCCGCACGGCGCTGCGCTCGGGCGCATGGCCGGAGGTGGCCGAGACGCTGGAGTTCGGTCTGCTCGGCGCGCTGGTGCAGGCCAGCTGTGGGTCGGGGACGTTCAGCGAGAACGCCGACGACCTGGCGAGCGTGGTGGCCGTCGTGCTACCCGACAGCTAGGCGCCATTCGCCGAAGCTCACGTTCGGGCGGGAAAGTGCGAGTGGAAACCGCCAAAACGTCGATCTCGATCGGGTATTCGATTACCCACCTCGGTCTCGGCGACGTGGAGGACACTCAATTCACCGATAGGTCGGTCCACGCCGGAGAAACGGGGACCACGATGCGCATCATCGTCACTGGCGGCAACAGCGGCATCGGCAAAGCGACCGCTGGGGCGCTGGCCGCCGCGGGTCACAGCGTGGTGATCGCCTGCCGGACCATCCCCAAGGCCGAGCAGGCCGCCGCCCAGATGGCAGGCAACGTGGAGGTGTGTCATCTGGATCTGGCCGACTTGTCCAGCGTGCGACGGTTCACCGACTCGGTGGAAACCGTTGACGTCCTGGTGAACAACGCTGGTGTGATGAGCCAAATGCTGCCCCGCACCGCGGACGGCTTCGAGCCACACATGGGCACCAACTATCTGGGCCATTTCGCATTGACCTGCCTGCTAGGCAACAAGATCAAAGACCGGGTCATATCGGTGGGCAGCGCGAGCTATATGTTCGGCCGCATCCGCCTCGACGACCTCAACCGCCAAGCCCGCAAGCGCTCGATGTTCTCTGCATACGCGGACTCCAAGCTGGCCATCACGCTCTTCGTCCACGAGTTGGCCCGTCGCGGCATCCGCGCATACGTGGCCGATCCCGGGAGCGCGGACACCGACATCACGAGGGACAGCACGGGTATGTGGGGCTGGTGGGTCGAACTCAATGCGCTTCCGTTTCTCGCACAGGACCCTCACGTCGCGGCCCGGTCCACTATCCAGGCGGTGACGACGGACCTGCCGAGCGGGACATATATCGCGCCGCGCTTCAAACTCATCGGCAAGCCCAGGGTGACGAAACGACACAAGAAGGCTCGCGACGCGGTCATGGCCCGTCGTCTGTGGGAACTATCCGCCGAACTGACGGGCTGCGACTGGACACTGCATCCCCACCGCACGGACGCGGAGCCAGCGAGCAGGGAAGGGCGCTATGGACGTGACTGAGCCGGTCGTATTTGCCAACCGAGTGGAGTTCGACCCGTTTTCCGACGACTTCTTCAACGCGCCCTTCAACACGTACCGCCGCCTTCGCGACGAAGCACCGGTTTACCACAACGAGAAGTACGGCTTTTGGGCGTTGTCGCGCTACGAGGACGTCGAGCCCGCGCTGAAGGACTTCGAGACCTATTCGTCGGCCAGGGGTATCACGCTGGATATGTATCTGGCCGAACCCGATCCGACTCAGCCGCCGATGATCATCATGATGGACCCGCCAGAGCACACCCTCATGCGCAAACTGGTCAACAAGGTCTTCACGCCACGCGCGATCGCGGACCTCGAGGGGATGATTCGCGAGAAGATCACCGTTGTCGCCAGCACCCTCGACCGCGCGGCATTCGATGTGGTCGCCGATTTCGGGGCGGTCTTCCCGGTCGAGATCATCACCGCGATGTTGGGCGTACCCCCTGAACATCGACAACAGGTACGGCTGTGGTCGGATAAGCAACTGGAGCGTGACCCCGGGGATTTCCATATCCCTCCCGAAGGTGCCGAGGCCGGTCAGGCGATCGCCATGTTCTATTACGAGCTGGTCTGCGAACGTCGGGCCCACCCGCAAGACGACATGATCAGCCGGCTGACCCAGGTCGACGTCATCCGTCGCGACGGTGTCGCGAAACTGACCGATCTCGAAATCGCCGCGTTCGCAATGATGCTCGGAGGCGCGGGCGCCGAGACGGTCGTGAAGCTCATCGGCAACGCCGCGGTCACCTTCTCAGCGAACCCCGGCCAATGGCGGAAGCTCTGTGAAGACAGGAGCAAGATCCCCGGCGCGTTCGAGGAACTGCTCCGATACGAGGCACCCTCGCAGTACCAACTGCGGTACAGCACGCGTGACGTGACGCTGCACGGGACGACCATTCCCGCCGGCAGCATCGTCATGCTGATCAACGGGTCGGCGACGCGCGACGAGCGAGCCTTCGCCGACGCCGATCGGTTCGACATCGACCGGAAGCCGTCCGGGCACAACCTCAATTTCGGGTATGGCGTCCACAGCTGCCTCGGCGCCGCCCTCGCGCGGATGGAAGGCCGGATCGCGCTCGACGTGATGCTTGATTTGATGCCCGACTACCAGGTAGACACCGCGGGACTGCGGCGGGTCGCGATGGCAAACGTGGCAGGCTGGTCGAACGTGCCGATCCAGGTGATTCGCTGAACGTACGAACGCCGACGGCGTCAAATGCCTTGGTACACCTTGCGATAGCTCGACGGCGACATCCCGACGCCGCGGCGCAGATGGTGGCGCAGGTTGCCGCCCGATCCGAGACCGGCCTGCCGGGCCACCTCGTCGACGCGCAGATCGCGTGACTCCAGTAGCTCGCGGGCGCGGTCGACGCGGCGGTTGCGCACCCACACGCCTGGCGACTGCCCCGTCTCCTCGCGGAATCGCCGGTTGAAGGTGCGCGCGCTCATATTCGCGTGCCGCGCCAGCCGCTGCACCGTGAGCTCCTCGTCGAGGTGCTGCAACGCCCACACCCGCGTCGCGGCAGTGGAAAACTGATCCGGCGTTGGCACCTGCCGGTCGATGAACTGGGCCTGGCCGCCCTCTCGCCACGGCGGCACCACGCAATACCTGGCGACGGCGTTGGCCACCTGCGCGCCGTGATCGGAGCGAATGATGTGCAGACACAGGTCGATTCCGGCGGCCAGGCCCGCCGAGGTGAGCACGTCGCCGTCGTCGACGAACAACACGTTCTCGTCGAGCAGCACCTGCGGATGCAGCCGGCGCATCGAATCGGCGAACTTCCAATGCGTTGTCGCAGGGCGCCCGTCGAGCAGGCCTGCCGCGGCGAGCACGAACGCTCCGGTGCAGATCGACACCATCCGGGTGCCCGGCCGAATCCGCGCCAGCGCGTCGGCTGCCTCAGGGGCCAGCACGCCGTCGATGCGGGCGGGCGGATAGCGCGTACCGGGGATCACGACGGTGTCGGCGGTCGCCAGCGCGTCCGGCCCGGCGGCGGGCACTAGGTCGAAGCCCGTCGTCGCCGCGACCGGCCCCGGCGTGAGCCCACACGTCACCACGTCGTAGAGCGCGTTGCCGTCGGCGTCGGTCGCGTTGGAGAACAGTGTCGGCGCGATCGCGGCATCGAAACCGACCACCGGAGGCAGCAGCAGGACCGCGATGCGATGCATGCCGACATTCTGGCACGTTTTTAACGAATGGTGTCATTCATGCCACTGGTCGCACGCCGGCGGATCCGAGACAGTGATTCGGTGACGCTCGCCGCCGCACAGAAAAACACGCCCATGCGCCGCATTCACTGGGCCTGGGTGGTTGCCGCCGTCAGCTTCATCGCGATCCTCGGCGCGGCGGGTTTCCGCTCGGTGCCTGGCGTCATGATGAACCCGCTTCACCACGAGTTCGGCTGGTCACACGGGGTCGTCGGGCTGGCGATGTCGGTCAACATGACGTTGTTCGGGCTGACGGCGCCGTTCGCCGCGGCCCTGATGGACCGGTTCGGTGTGCGGCCGGTGCTGTCGGCGGCGCTGCTGCTGATCGCGTCGGGGTCGGCGCTGAGCGTGACGATGACCGCAAGCTGGCAGCTGGTGCTGCTGTGGGGCGTGCTGGTCGGTGTGGGTACCGGCTCGATCTCGATGGGCTTCGTCGCCACCGTCGCGACGCGCTGGTTCGAGGCGCGGCGTGGCGTCGTCACCGGTGTGCTGACCGCGGCGAGCGCGACCGGGCAACTGATCTTCCTGCCCATCGTCGCCGAGGTGACGACCCGGCACGGCTGGCGCTGGGCGTCGCTGATCGTCGCCGCGGCGGCAATCGGCGTGGTGCCGCTGGTCGTCGTGTTCATGCGAAATTACCCGCAGGACAAGGGCTTAACGCCATATGGTGCGACGGCGGCGGCCGAGCCCTCTGTCGTGCCCGCCTCCAGTTTTGCCGCCGCCTTCGAGGGGCTGCGGATCGGTGCCCGGGTGCCTGCCTTCTGGCTGCTGGCAGCGAGCTTTGCGATCTGCGGCATGACGACGAACGGGTTGATCGGCACGCACTTCATCCCGGCCGCCAACGACCACGGCATGCCGACGACGGTGGCGGCGGGTCTGCTCGCGACCATCGGCATCCTCGACGTCGCAGGCACGGTGTTCTCCGGCTGGCTCACCGACCGCGTCGATCCCCGGCTGCTGCTGGCGGTCTACTACGCCGGTCGCGGGCTCTCGCTGCTGCTGTTGCCGTCGCTGCTGTCGCCGCAGGCCGGACCGAGCACATGGGTGTTCGTGATCTTCTACGGCCTGGACTGGGTGGCCACCGTGCCGCCGACGATCGTGTTGTGCCGCAACTACTTCGGCGCGCGCTCCCCCATCGTGTTCGGCTGGGTGTTCGCGTCTCACCAGCTGGGCGCGGCGATCGCCGCCGCTGGCGCCGGCCGGCTGCGGGACCTGCAGGGCAACTACGACATGGCGTTCTACCTGGCGGCGGGGCTGTGTTTCGTCGCAGTGGTTCTCTGCGCAAACGTACGGAAAGTGCAGGTCAGCGCGCCTGTAACGTAATGGGCCCTGGATGCGACTTTGCCGTTGGGTGATCGCTGCCCTTAACATGCGATGCGGGTTGAGGGACCTGACGAGCCGAGGAGCCGGAGTTGAAGACTCGCACCAGCAAGACCTTGGGCGCTGCCGTGGGCATCGCCGCGATCGTGGCATCGCTGCCGCTGGCGATCACAGCCAATGCCGACGATCCAACGCCGACACCGACGACGCCGGTGGCCCCGATCCCGGATCCTCAGGGGTCAGGCTGTGACGCGTTCAAGACGGAGCTGCCCAACTGGAAGGGCTTCAACAGCCAGCCGATCGGCACCGTGCTCGCCAGCATCCCGGACATCACCACGTTCAACTCGTTGATCTCCGGGCAGGCCAACCCCGCCGTCAACATCGTCGATGTCCTCAACAACGGCCCCTACGTGGTGTTCGCGCCGACCAACGACGCGTTCGCGGCGATGGAGCCCGGCCAGCTTGATGCCCTCAAGGCCGACCCGGCTGCGCTGTACAAGCTCGACTACTACCACGTGTTCCTCGGCCTGCTCGGCCCCGATGACGTGAAGGGCCAGCGGCCGACGCAGCAGGGCGCCGAGATCAAGGTGACGGGCACGGGCGGCGACATCAAGGTCAACGACACCGCCAAGGTCGTGTGTGGCGGCATCCAGGCCAGCAATGCGCGCATCTACATCATCGACAAAGTGCTGGACCCGGCGCAGGGTCCGGAGCCGATCACGCCGTCGGGCACCAGCTCAACATCCACGACGACGACCACGTCAACGTCAACGCTGGCGCCGGCGGCTCCCACGGCCGGCTAGCGGTTCCTGTGCGAGCAGACGCAAAGGGCTCCAAAATCCCGGCGTGTCGGGTGCTTTTGCGTCTGTTCGCGGGGTTACAGCCCTAGGTCGCGGCCGATGATCTCTTTCATGATCTCGGTTGTGCCGCCGAAGATCGTCTGGATCCGGACGTCGACGTAGTCACGCGCGACCTTGTACTCGTTCATGTAGCCGTACCCGCCGTGCAGCTGCACGCAGTTGTCGACGACCCTCTTGCCGAGCTCGGTGCACCACCACTTGGCCTTCGACGCCTGCACGGCGGTCAGCTCCTTGTCGACTGCAGCGCGCAAGCAGCGGTCGATGTACTGCTCGGCGATCTCGAGCTCGGTGTCCATCTCTGCCATCAGGAACCGGTTGTGCTGGAAGCTGCCGATGGGCTGGCCGAACGCCTTGCGGTCCTTGACGTACTGCAGTGTCTCGCGCCAGGTTTCGCGGGCACCCGCGATGGCGGAGATCGCGATCGACAGTCGTTCGGACGGCAGGTTGTGCATCAGATGGTAGAAGCCGCGCCCCTCCTGACCGAGGAGGTTGGTACCGGGCACGCGGACGTTCTCGAAGTGCAGTTCTGCGGTGTCGGCGGCGTGCTGGCCCATCTTGTCGAGCTTGCGCCCGCGGCTGAACCCCTCCATGCCACGCTCGACGACCAGTAGCGAGAAGCCCTTGTGCCCCGCCTCGGGGTCGGTGCGGGCGACGACGATCACCAGATCGCTGTTGATGCCTGCAGAGATGAAAGTCTTGGAGCCGTTGAGGATCCAGTCGTCGCCGTCGCGCACCGCCGACGTCTTGATGCCGGCCAGGTCGCTGCCCGCGCCGGGTTCGGTCATCGCGATCGCGCCGATCAGCTCGCCGGTGATGTAGCCCGGCAGCCACCGCTCCTTCTGCTCGTCGGTGGCCAGCGATGCGAAGTACGGGCCCACGATGTCGTTCTGCAGGCTCAGGCCCGGGGTCGCGGGACCGAACTTCGCGAACTCCTCGTCGATTACGGCGTTGAAGCGGAAGTCGTCGACGCCTCCGCCGCCGTACTCCTCGGGCATGTTGAACCCGATGAGGCCGTACTTGCCTGCAGCCACATAAGATTCGCGGTCGACGAGGCGCTCGCTCTCCCACTTCTCGACGTGTGGCGCGCACTCCTTTTCCAGGAACTGGCGTGCCGTCTCACGCAACTGCTCGTGCTCGGGTTCGAATACCAGTCGTTTCATCAGCGTGCTCTCCTACTTGGCTTTCCAGACCGGCTGGCGTTTCTCGGCGAACGCCAGCGGTCCTTCCTTTGCGTCCTCGGATCTGATCAGCGTGCCGATCTCGCGCTGGGTCCTGGCCCAGCCGGGTTCGTCACCCGTGATCACGCCGTCGTCGACGCCGTTGGCCACCCGCTTGCTGGCCCATACCGCCAGCGGTGCGTTGACGGTCATCCGCTCGGCGAGCGCCAGCGCCGCATCCACCGCGGTGCCGTCGGGCACGACCTGATTGATCAGGCCCCACTTGAGCGCGTCGGCCGACGACATCGGCTCTCCGGTGAACAGCAGTTCCATCGCGACCTTGCGGGGCAGGTGGTCGACGATCCGGAACACGCCACCCGCGGCGGCGACGAGCCCCCGCTTGACCTCGGGCAGCCCGAACTTCGCACGTTCCTCGGCTACCACCAAGTCACTGGCCAGTGCCAGCTCGGTGCCGCCGCCAAGCGCGGTGCCATTCACGGCGGCGATAGTCGGCTTGTCGATGTAGTGGTGGACGTATCCCGCGAAACCCCATTCGCCGTGATCGGGGTGGAACAGATTCTCCCGGCGCGATATCGCCTTGAGATCGGCTCCAGCGCAGAAGGATTCACCGGCACCGGTGATCACCACCGCGCGGACGTCGGCGTCTTCCTGCGCCTCCTGCAGCGCGTCGCCCACCGCGGTGCTCACCGCGC
This sequence comes from Mycobacterium sp., assembly GCA_032162325.1. Lineage (GTDB taxonomy): Bacteria > Actinomycetota > Actinomycetes > Mycobacteriales > Mycobacteriaceae > Mycobacterium. Next base: position 13,456 of record JAVRPG010000693.1, read on the forward strand.
TGTTGACAGCGTTGCGCGCCTCGGGGCGGTTCAGCGTGATGAGCAGGACGTTGCCCCGCCGCTCGGTGAGAGCGGCGGGGCAAGTCACGGCCTCGGTCACAGCAGCTCGAGGATGGTGGCGTTGGCCTGGCCGCCACCCTCGCACATGGTCTGCAGGCCGTACTGAATTCCCTTGTCCCGCATGTGGTAAAGCATCGTGGTCATGATGCGGGCGCCGGAGCCGCCGAGCGGGTGGCCGAGCGCGATCGCGCCGCCGTTTGGGTTGAGCTTCTTCTCGTCGGCGCCGATGTCCTTCAGCCACGCCAGCGGCACCGGCGCGAATGCCTCGTTGACCTCGAAGACGCCGATCTCTTCGAGCTTCAGGCCCGACTTCTTCAGCGCCTTCTGGGTGGCCGGGATCGGCGCGGTCAGCATGATCACCGGATCGGCGCCTGCCAGCGTCGCGGTGTGCACCCTGGCAATCGGCTTGAGCCCCAACGACTTCGCCTTCTCCGCCGACATGAACAGCAGCGCGGCCGAGCCGTCGGAGATCTGCGACGAGTTGCCTGCGTGGATCACGCCGTCCTCTTTGAACGCCGGCTTGAGCTGAGCCATCTTCTCGATGGTGGTGCCGCGGCGGATGCCCTCGTCCTTGAGCACCGGATTGCCGTCCTGATCCTTGATGGCCACGATCTGGTCGTCGAACGCACCGGAATCCTGTGCGGCCGCGGCCTTCTCGTGCGACGCCAGCGAGAACTCGTCGACCGCGGTGCGGTCGAAGCCCCACTGCTCGGCGATCATCTCCGCGCCGATGCCCTGGTTCGGCGTCTGGGTGTAGCGATTGCGGAACGCCTCCGGGTACGGGTGGCCACCGTTGGCCAGCGAGGCGCCCATGGGTGTGCGTGACATCGACTCGACACCGCCCGCGACGACCACGTCGTAGTGCCCGGCGACCACGCCGGCCGCCGCGAAGTGGATGGACTGCTGGCTCGACCCGCACTGCCGGTCCACGGTCACACCAGGGACGCTCTCCGGCCAGCCGGCGGCCAGCACCGCGGTGCGGGCGATGTCTAGGGCCTGCTCGCCCGCCTGCATGACGCATCCCCAGATCACGTCGTCGACGATCGCGGGGTCGATGCCGGCGCGCTCTGCCAGGCCGTTGAGCACCTGTGCGGACAGCTCGCCGGGATGCACACCCGACAGGCCGCCGTTGCGCTTGCCGACCGGCGACCGCACAGCCTCGACGATGACGGCTTCAGCCATGACACTTCTCCTTTGAATGTGGTGTTCCCCCGAAGGTAGACGAACAAAGTTTACTAGGTCAACCTACTGGTTGGTAGGCTGACGCCGGACGTTCGTGCCGGTCTGAGTCCACCCGACATGGTTTACTGAGTTGCATAGCTCGGGGAAACACTGTTTGGGAGATGTTGTGACGCGAAGCACACCGCTGGCGCCGATGATCGGCCGTGATGCCGTTCCGGCGAGTGCGGCGGTCCGGTCACCGAAGACGGCAGAGCTCGTCGCGGGCACGCTGCGCCGGATGGTCGTCGACGGTCAGCTCAAGGACGGCGACTTCCTGCCCAACGAAGCCGAGCTGATGGCCCACTTCGGCGTGAGCCGTCCGACGCTGCGCGAGGCGGTGCGGGTGCTGGAGTCCGAGCGGCTCGTCGAGGTGCGACGGGGGTCACGCACGGGCGCACGGGTACTGGTGCCCGGCCCGGAGATCGTTGCGCGGCCCGCCGGTCTGCTGCTCGAACTGACGGGCGCGACCATTGCCGATGTCATGGTGGCACAGGCTGGTATCGAGCCGATGGCCGCGCGACTGCTGGCCGAGTCCGGCACGCCGGAGGCGTTCGACGAACTGGACCGGATGCTGGCCGACCACATCCCCGCCGGACGGCAGTCTGATCGGCTGGCCGAGGCCACGGGCGACTTTCACCGACGCATGGTGGAGTTGTCGGGCAACGCCACCCTCGCGATCATCGCCGGCATGCTGGACGAGATCACCGTGCGGCACACCGCATTCGTCTTCAAGGAACGCCGCCCGGTATCGAAGGCCGATTACGAGAAGCTGATGCGGTCCTATGGGCGCCTGATGCGGTTGCTGCGCTCAGGAGACGGCGCGGCGGCCGAGGCGCATTGGCGCAAACACCTCGACACCGCACGCGATCTGTTGTTGAAGGGACTCGAGACCGTCAAGGTCCGCGACGTGATGGGCTAGTGTCCGTCGCCGACCATGTCACGTGCACCGGCACCGTGTCGTCCCACGGCTGGCGCGTGACCATATCGGCGACTTTGACGTAGCCGCTTTCGAATTCACCGGTTGCGGCGTCGACGAGCCGGTATTGCTGGGTCTGCCGATAGATCGGTTGCGCGTCGAGCAATACGACGCGCACCTCGCCCGGCTCGAAATGGCACCGCTCTTGCATCGCGGCAATCAACTGCTCGTTGTGCATGTGTCCATCGCCGAAGTTCCAGCCGATGGCCGTCGAACATATCCGCTCGCCGTCGGTCAGCGTGTAGCCGTCCTCGTTCTGCCCGGCCATCGCGCGGTGGGCAAGGGTGAACATCGCACGGCCGTGAGTGTTGAAGGCGCGGAACGCATATCCCATGTAGAGGTACATCTGCGCAGTCTCCGGGCTTCCGTAGTACCGCTCCATCTGGGCCTGCGGCATGCTCGCTATCGAGACTATGCCGTTGGCGATCTTCTGCTCGGCCGACGGCTTGACGCACCACAGCGTGGTGTCCCAGTTCCCTGCGTAGTACCGCATGCCCGGCAGGAAAGACACCTTGCGGGGGAACAGATTTCCGAGAACCACCGTGCCCGCCACCACCACGAACAACACGATCGGCCACGGGCTCTGCAGATCGCCCAACCCCAGCCCGGCATGCCCGACGAACAGCGCCAGCACGCTGAACATCATGAACACGTTCCACTCCAGCGGAACCCCCATCGGTATCGACGACAGGATGCCGAAGTGGAAGCACAGCATGACGAACGCGGCGATCGCCGTCGGCCAGCCGCCATGCGAGAAGAACAACACCAGCGGGACGAGCCCCTCGACCGCGGTGCTCAAATGCGCGAGCATCCGGGACAGCCGGCCCGGCCGCAGGTCGTCGGGGAAGTGCTCGAAGAACTTCCGCTTGATCCACCGCGGGCGGAACACCGGGTTGTTGCTCATCATCGTCGAGATCACGAACGGGAAATGCTTGTTGAGCTTCGACGTCGCCGCGCCGAGCCAGATCAACAGGCAGACGAGCTTGGCGGCGATGATCATGTCCACCCCCGCGAACAGGAACGCCACCGTGAAGGACGCGTACACCTCGCCGCGGGCGGCCAGGAAGATCACCTTGTCGCGCAGCGCGAGCACGGCCAGCAGGCCCAGGATCGTCCAGATCTGCCACAGCGGCAGCACCCCGACCGTCGTGCCCAGCGCAGGGATGGGCCCCGTGCCGTCGGAGAACAACGCGACCACAAGCATCACCAGCAGCGCGGCGTACAACGCTGCGTCGAACGGCGTGCGAGTTGTGCCCTTGGTCAGCGGTATCCGGTTGGGCCACGGTGGAAGCCGAATGGTGTTGGGCCGCAACCAGTACAGGATCGAGCCCATCGGCGGGAAGAACCGGTTGTTCAGCGGCCCGAATCCACAGCCCAGCCCGACGACCTCGAACAGCATCGTGTACAGCACGACCTTCTCGAAGACGATCGGTTCGGCGTACCACGTCGTGACGTTGGTGAACCCGTCGATGCCCTTGGTAGTGAGCACGATCAGCCAGGCCGCCAGAATGTAGAGCAGGATCTTGACGACATAGAAGAGGTGCAGCACGCCGGGTGTTCCGAATCCGACCTCGGCCCAATGCCGGGCCATCGGGACGATCTTCTCGGCGCGGGTGCCCTTGCTCCACTCCTCGTAGTCGACGACGGGCGCGTCCTGCTTCAGGAATCCCATGGCCAAAGACTAGAACGTGTTCTAGGCCCGCGGATTCGGTTCGTCGATAACGCCTACAGCCCTACCATCTGCGCATGATGACGTTCGGCCTGGCGCCGCGCGGAGGTCATCGAGCTCCCCGGGAGCCATTCACCTTTGTTGTCGCAACCGTCGGCACTCGCCGATGTGTTGCTTGGGCTGGCGACCTAAGCGTCGGTTGTAACGCCACGGCGGAAAATCCCGTGGATTCTCGCCATGTCGTTACATTCGGCGGCTTATGAGGCGTCGGCCTTTGCCGGTGGCCGCCAGAAGATCACCAACTGGCCGATGCCACCTGCGAGGCCCAGCCCGGCCGAGATCAGCAGACCCCACCAGCCGTGGAGGAAGTCGTAAAAGCTCGTCGTGCGGAAGAGCGCATAGTCCACGCTGAACTTGCCCGGTCCGATCGTGGCCACCGCCACCGCCGACACCGCGAGTATCAAGTTGTACTCCCAGCCCTCCTTGACGATGAAGAA
>JAVRPG010000694.1:0-2535 GCA_032162325.1 Mycobacterium sp.
GGGCGACGGACTCGGTCTTGCGGAATGCGAGGACGCCAGCGATTCGGCCGAGACCGGGGGAATCACCACCAGGTCGGATGGCGTCGTTGGCGATGCCACTGATGCCATCGCCCCCGAGTCAGATACCAGCGGTGCCAGGTCCGTCGGTTCGGCTCCGATTTCCTCCTGACGCTGCACCGTAAACGGTGTATCTCCTGGCGAAGCGACCGCAGACGTCGCCTGAAGCGGGGGGCCGCCAGCCGCCGGTTCATCCGTCTGGTCGGGAATCCGCTGCAGCGGCGCGCCGAGGCCCAGGCGGCGCGCAACGGGCAGATCCGGCTGGCTTCCGTGCGACGACACGGCAGGGCCGACGGAGGCGTTTGACGCCGGCTCGGCCGGTGCTGCGAGCACCGACGGCAACGGGGCTTCTGGCGAAGACTCGCCGGCCGGCAACTCGGGATCGGCCACCGTGACCAGACTGGTCTCAGACTCGGCATCCTGTCGCTGCACGACCGGCAAGGCCAACCTCGGTGGGGGCGGCACGGCGCTGGATGCACTTGTCAGAGCAGTGCCCGTGACCGCGGACAACGGGACGGCCGGTGGCGGACTGGATGCCTGATCCTCGTGACTGGCCGGCACCATTTCGGCGGGGATTGGCGCCGACGTGGAGACGTGGCGCTGCACAGCCGGTGGCCGCGGCCACCAGTGTGGCTGCGCGGGAGCGGGCAGCTCACCGCGTGGGGAGGCCGCGGCGAGCCCGTCACTCACGCCGGCCGGCGCGTCCGGCGTCACATAGTGGCCGAGAGTGCCCGCGCGCGACGGGTTGCGCCAGGAGGCGAGGCTGTCGGTGAACCGGTCGGGAGCTGTGATCAGCTCAGGTGCGCTGACGACGCGCTGTACCGGCCGCATGGCCGGCCAGTCAGGGCGCCGGACCGGTGTGGACACCGGCGGTTGCGGCGGCACGTCCGCGCGCCGCCGGAACAGGTCCCACAGCTTCACCGATCACCGTCCCGCCGTCAACCGCTGATTGATCCGACCGATCTCCTCGACGAAGCGCTGCCGGTCGGGGTGCTCGAGGTCGAGGATCTCGCTGAGAGGCCAGTGGAAGTGATAGGCGACGTACGAGACCTCCTCGAGCAGGCGCTCGGTCTCGTACGTCACGATTCCCCCGGTGACGACCTTTCCAGGGCCCCGGCGGCGACGTCGATGTCGAAGTCGTGCCGGCAGGACGGGCACGTCACCGCCGCGCGCGTGTGTCCCTCCGCGTTGACCCGTTTGTAGAGGTCCTGCAGGAATGCCAGGTCGGAGGCGAAGAAGTCCTCGACCATACCGGCGTGGATATCCTCGATGGTGCCGATCCGGGTGATGACCCGAGCGAGCAGCACCACCGAAAGATAGGGCGGATTCTCCCGGACCCGATCATCGCGCAGCGGCACCAGCTCGTCGCGTGCGGTGGCAAGGCGCATGACACCGCTGCGGTGCAGGGTGCCCGACTCATCGACGTACCCCCGCGGCAGCATGAAGGAGAACTCGGTGCGCAACGCTGGCAACACTGGCTGCTCCGCTGGGCGAACGTGCGGTTCGCTGCGGTCGACCGTCTCGACCGCAGCGATCGTCCGACGCATCACTCCGGTTCCAGCGACTCGTAGGTGATCACGAGCTTCTCGGTGAGAACGCTCGTGTCACCCGCTTTGAGGGAGCCGATCTCCAAGGATTTCGGCCAACAGTTGGTGAGCTTGTAGCGCTTGAGGGGTGTGCCCTCGAAATCGAAAACGATGATCTCACCACCCTTGCGCGCGGACGACATCTTGCCGAAGCGGCTGTCCTTGATCCATTTTTCGAAGCTGGTGTCGTCGGTCAGACCACGGGTCAGAGTGACCTCGCCCGCCTTGAAACGGCCGGGCAGCTTCTTGATGATGTACTTACCGTCGGCGCTGTTTTGCTTGAGCTCAATGACATCTTGCTCCATTTTGAGCCCGGACACCTCTTGAATCTGCTTGATCTGGACGCCGTCTATCGTGAGGCCGAAGGTGCAACCGGTGGCTTTGTCGAGGTCAGGAAGCGCCATGTTCGCCTACCCTTTCTGAGTCAAGGAGCAACTATTCGTTGACCAAGCTGGTGCCGCCGGAGAACTGGGCCAGCCGGAAGATCACGAACTCGGCGGGCTTGACCGGGGCAACCCCGATCTCGCAGACGACCTGGCCGGCGTCGATACCCTCAGCGGGGTTGGTCTCGCGGTCGCACTTGACGTAGAAGGCCTCGTCGGGGGTCAGCCCGAACAGGGCGCCCTTGCGCCACTCGTTGATGAGAAATGCGCTGATCGTGCGCCTGATCCGGGCCCACAACGCATCGTCGTTCGGTTCGAAGACCACCCACTGGGTGCCGTTGAGGATCGATTCCTCGAGGTAGTTGAACAGGCGGCGCACGTTGAGGTAGCGCCACGCCGGATCCGACGAGATGGTGCGTGCCCCCCAGACCCGGATACCCCGGCCGGAGAACGCCCGGATGCAGTTGAGCCCGATCGGGTTGAGCAAGTCGTGCTCCGCCTTGGTCAGC
>JAVRPG010000695.1:0-7990 GCA_032162325.1 Mycobacterium sp.
ACGTAGCACGGTTCCACGTCGAACCAGCGCACGTCGGCATTGCCGCCCTCCCGTGGCATCACCCCGACGCGCGCGGGGTACTTCGGGTTCCACGAGTACGGGAACCGCCGGTCCGAACCCTTCGGCCGTGGCTGGCGCGCAGCGATGGGATCCGGGATGCGGACCCGCCCGATCAAGGCCGACAGCATGAGCCGAACGGGCAGCCGCAGTGCGCGCGGCGCCGTCATCTCCGCCGCCTGTCGGGCGTCGAACGTGACGGGCAGGTCGTAGAAGACGACGTGCTTCTCGGTCAATGAGAAGTCGTGCATCATCGGGCTGCCGCCGACATCGATGTCCACGGCGCGTCGCGCGCGGCCCTCGGTATCGATGACGGTGTATTGCACGGTGTTGCCCCGGTTCGCGCTATACGAAACCGCGTGCAGCTCACCGGTTTCCGGGTCGCTCTTGGGGTGCGCGGTATAGCCACCGGTCAGCGTCCCGTCGAAGGTGCACACACCCACGGTGTCCAACTCGTCGGTGAGCTCGTAGTTCGAGATACCGGCTTCGATCAGAGCAAGGGTCTTGCCGGCGTGTCCGATCACGTTGGTGTTGGCGCCGATGGGGTAGAAGCCGTAATGGCCGGCCGGTGCGGTTTCGCCCAGTGCCTTGGCCGCGTTGGGTCCGCGCACCCAGCGATTGCGGTACCACTCGGCCTTGCCGTCACGGATGCGGATGCCGTGCACCATGCCGTCGCCGATGAACCAGTGGTAGAGCTCCGGATCGATCTCGCCGACCGGGTTCGGCCCGTTTCGCAGATACCGTCCATCGAGATAGTCCGGGATCGTCCCCACGACGTCGAGGCCGGTGAGCGTGTACTCCTCGTGTAGTGGGGCGAATTCCCCCTCGAGATAGCGGCTGGTCATTACAGAAACCCCCTTATGCCAGTGCCATGACACTAGCCAAATCGAGCTGTTTCTGCTGGTGAATCAAGGAAACGGGGTTAGCCGCGCAGGTCGTCGATGAACGCCAGGGTTTCGTCCCACGTCGGCAGCAGACCCGCGGTCTGGACCTGTGCCAGGGTGGGCGCTTCACGGTCGCGGTCCGAGATGATCGGCTCGCCGTCTACAGCGGGCCAGTTGATGTCCAGCGCCGGGTCAAGCGCGTTGATGGTGTGTTCGCGATCCGGGGCATAGCCCGCCGAGCACAGGTACATCACCGTCGAATCGTGTTCCAGTGCAAGGAATGCGTGGCCCAGGCCTTCGGAGAGGTACACCGACCGGTGTCGGTCGTCGAGCACCACCGCATCCCACTTCCCGAATGTCGGTGAACCGACCCGAATGTCGACGACCACGTCGAACACCGACCCGCGCAGGCACGTGACGTACTTCGCCTGGCTCGGCGGCAGCTGAGCGAAGTGCACGCCGCGCAGCACACCCGGCGACGACACCGAGCAGTTGACCTGACGCAGATCGAGCCGGTGTCCGGCGAATTCGGTGAACGCCGAGTCGGTGAACCATTCGAAGAGCAGGCCACGAGAGTCGGTGTGCACCTGCGGTGTGATCTCCCATGCGCCGGGGACGGCCAGTTCGCGAACCTTCACTGGCCACGTCCTTCGTAGCCGGACTCGACGCCGTCTTTCAGTGGGCCCCACCAAGATTCGTTGTCGCGGTACCACTCGATGGTGGCACGCAGGCCTTCGTCGAAGTCGGTATGCTTCGGGCCCCAGCCCAACTCGTTGTACAGCGGAGACGGGTCGATCGCATACCGCAGGTCATGGCCGGCGCGATCGGTGACGTGGTCGAAGTCGTCGGGGTCACGGCCCATCAGCCGCAAGATTGTCCGCATCACCGACAGGTTGTCCCGTTCTCCTTCTGCGCCAATGAGATACGTGCGCCCGATCTGACCGTCGGTGAGGATCCGCCACACCGCGTTGTTGTGGTCGTCGACGTGGATCCAGTCACGAACGTTCGCACCGTTGCCGTAGAGCTTGGGCCGCCGCCCGGTCAGAACGTTGGTGATCTGGCGGGGAATGAACTTCTCCACGTGCTGATACGGCCCGTAGTTGTTGGAGCAATTCGAGATCGTCGCCCGCACACCGTAAGACCGCACCCACGCGCGCACCAGCAAGTCGGCCGCCGCCTTTGTCGACGAGTACGGGCTCGACGGGTTGTACGGCGTCGACTCGGTGAACCGCTGCGCGGAGTCCAGTTCGAGGTCGCCGTACACCTCGTCGGTCGAAACGTGATGCAACCGCACGCCGTGCCGGCGCACCGATTCCAACACCGTGAACGTGCCAACGACGTTGGCGCGCAGAAACGGCTCGGGATTGGCCAGCGCGTTGTCGACGTGGGTCTCCGCGGCGAAATGCACGACCGCGTCGGCCTCGGCGACGAGCTTGGACACCAAGTCGGCGTCGGTGATGTCGCCCTGCACCAGGCGGACGTCGTGCTCGACCGGGGCCAGCGATTCGCGGCTGCCCGCGTAGGTGAGCGCGTCGAGCACCGTCACCGCATGTTCGCGCACCGCAACGTGCACGAAGTTGGCGCCGATGAACCCCGCGCCGCCGGTGACCAGCAACCGCATGGGTCAAACCCTAGCGGGCACGGTCCGGTCAGACCTTCAGCCTGTGGTCCAAGGCATGCAACTTGGGAGCAATGTCATCATTTGTTGACGGGACCGGACGCGGTGGTCGTGGGGTCACGCCTTCGATGTCAGGCCGAGCGGCCCTGCGAGCTCGGTCAGCGTCGGCAAGAGCTTGTCCGGCCCGCCCAGCACCTGGATCGTTACATGATCGGCGCCCGCATTCAGGTGCTCGCTTAGCCGCTTGGCGATGTCGTCAGCCGTGCCGTGTGCGACCACCGCGTCGATCAGCTTGTCGCTGCCCGGCTTGGCGATGTCCTCGTCGGTAAAGCCCAGTCGCTTCCAGTTGTTCAGGTAATTGGACAGGTTCAGATAGACGTCGACGGTCTGGCGGCCGATCGCCCGTGCCTTGTCGGTATCTGTGGTCAGCACCACCTTGTGCTCGGGCGCCAGAAACACCGAGTTCCCGATCACCTCGCGCGCCTGCGCCGTGTGCTCCGGCGTGGTCAGGTAGGGGTGCGCGCCCGCGCTGCGCTGCGCCGACAGCTTGAGCACCTTCGGCCCCAGCGCCGCGACCACCCGGCGGCTGGTCGGCACGCACTCTTCGTCGAGCACGTCCAGGTACTCGACCAGTACGTCGTAGGGCTTGCGGTACTCCTCGGTGCGTTCGGGATGGCCGATGCCGATGCCGAGCAGGAACCGGCCGGGGTAGGCGTCCTCGATGCGGTGATACGCATCTGCGACCTGTTTGGCCGGCGCCGTCCAGACGTTCACGATGCCGGTGGCGACCTGAAGCGTCTCGGTGCGCTCGAGTATCGGCTCGACGTCGTTCAGGTCCCCGGCGGGCGACCCGCCAATCCATACCGCGCCGTAGCCCAGCTTCTCGATCTCGACGGCCTGCTCGGGCTTCACGGCCCCAAGCGTCCAGACGCCGAAGCGGCCGAGCCCAGGCTTGAGCGAACCAGCGTCAGTCATGCGAATCCCCCTTGAATCGGAAGCTCACTGCAGGCCGAGTGGCCCGGCGAGTTCGGCAAGCGCGGGCACCAGCTTGTCAGGCGAGGTGAGCACCTGCACCGGCACATGGTCGGCGCCGGCGGCGAGGTGCTGCTTCAGGCGCGCCGCGATGGCGTCGGTGGTGCCGTAGGCGACGACCGCGTCGACGAAGCGATCGCTGCCCGGGCGTGCGAGGTCTTCATCGGTGAACCCCAACCGCTTGAAGTTGTTCACGTAGTTCGTCAGGTTGAGGTAGATCTCGAGCGTCTTGCGACCGACCGCGCGCGCCTTCTCCGCGTCGGTGGTCAACACCACCTTGTGCTCTGGGGCGAGGAAAGCCTCCGGACCCATCAGCTCGCGGGCCGTCGCGGTGTGTTCGGGCGTCGTCAGATACGGGTGTGCACCGGCGCTGCGGTCCGCCGACAGCTTGAGCATCTGCGGCGCGAGCGCGGCGACCACGCGGCGGTTCTTGGGCACGCCGTACTCGTCGAGCTTGTCGAGGTAGTCGTTGACCGCGTCGATCGGCTTGCGGTATTCATGGCCCGCCTCGGGGTGGCCGACGCCGATGCCGAGCAGGAAGCGGCCAGGGTAGGCCTTGTCGATGCGGTGGAAGGACTCTGAGACGGGTCCGGCGTCCGCCGTCCAGATGTTGACGATGCCGGTGGCGATCTGCAGCGTGGTGGTCTGCTCGAGGATCGGTTCGACCCAGTCCAGCTCGGCGGGCGGCGAGCCGCCAACCCACACGGCGCCGTAGCCCAGCGCCTCGATTTCCTTCGCCTGCTGTGGGGTTACCCCACGACCGAATGATCCGAATTTTCCGAGGTTGGGCTTGTCATCAGTCGTCATGGTTCGGTCAACCCGGTCGGGCAGGTCGGCTATTCCGTGGTGGCCGGAAGTTCGATCGGTGTCGGCAGTTCGGGTGCCGGCGCCACCAATGGCAGCAGGACGATGAACTTCGTGTGCCCCGGCTCGGACTTCACCCGCAGATCGCCGTGGTGCTTCTCCACGACGATCCGGCGGGCCAGATCCAGGCCGAGGCCGGTGCCCTCGCCGAACGGCTTGGTGGTGAAGAACGGGTTGAAGATGTGCTCGATGATGTCCGCGGGAATGCCGGGACCGTCGTCGCAGATCTCTACGCGAATCATCTCTTCGTTCTCGCGCATCGTGCGCAGCGTCAGCGTGCCGTTACCGTCCATCGCCTGGATGGCGTTGTCGATGATGTTCGTCCAGACCTGATTGAGATCGCCTGGGTAGCAAAGCAATTCGGGCAGCGACTTGTCGAGATCCTTAGCCAGCCTGACCGGGCCGTCCTTGCCGATCTTGTCGCCGAACATCATCACCGTGCTGTGCAGTAACGCGTGGACGTCGGCGCTTTGATACTCCGCCCGGTCCATCTGTGAGTACTGCCTGGCACCCGCCAGCAGCGCAGAAATCCGCTTGCTGGCCTCTGCGATCTGGTTCATCAACAGCTCGGTCTCGATGGTGTAGCGCAGCCAACCGATCGCGCCCTGCAACGACGCCGTCGCGTCGACCTCGTCGACCGACGCCGAGACGCGTTCGAGCCAGTCGGTGTCGAGACCCGCGTCGACGAACGTGGGGGCATATTCCCAGGCCCCCGACAAGCCGCGATCTTCCAGCCATTCGCCGATCTGCTCCTCGCGGTCCGAGGCTTCCAGCGCGGTCAGTTCGACCGACTTGGACTTCGCGACCTGCTCGGCCACTACGTCCTGGATGCTGACCATCACGCGCAGGGCCTCGGGGCTGAATTTGCCGTCGGCCAGCATCGCCAGCTTGTGACGCATGCCGGCCACGCGGTCGCGCAGGTCCGCGACCGCACGCGCCGTCGCTGCGGCCGGGTTGTTCAGCTGGTGGGTGAGCCCGGCCGACAACTGGCCGAGCGCCAGCAGCTTCTCTCGCTGGCCGATGATCTGGCGCTGCCGCAGTCCACCGACCATGTGTCCTTCGAGAAGGTGCACGGCCATTGGGAACTGCGTCTTCATGAAGGTGGCGAACGCGTCGGCGTCCAGCACGAAGAATCGTGACGGCTTGGTGACCCGCACGGAGGCTTCGTAGAGGTGTTCATCGACTGGGACGTACGCCGACCAGGCTCCGCAGTACACGCCGCGCTGGGAGGTGCGGTTGGTTTCGATGTCGACGCCCGCCGAGCGCTTGGACATCACCAGCTCGCCGTCGAGCAGGACGTAGAGGCAGGTCGCGGGATCGCCTTCGGTAACGATTGGGCCGGGCTCATAGCTCTGGATGTGGCCGTTGTCGCACAGCATCTGGAGCTGCTCGTCGGACAGGGCCTCGAACAGGAAGAGCGTCCGCAGTTCGTCAGGCAGACATTTGTTTGAATCGCCCATCATCCGCTCCTAGGCCTCGGCCAAATACCGGTGCACCAACATGACCGCCATCGATCCTTCGCCGACGGCGGCGGCCACCCGTTTGGCGGACTCTGCACGCACATCCCCTGCAACAAACACACCGGGCACACTTGTTTCCAAGTGGTGCGGCGGACGTTCCAGCGTCCAGCCACTGACCTCCCTGAGGTCCGGGCCGGACAGGATGAATCCGTGGTCGTCCTTGGCAATCACATCCAGCCATTCGGTGCGCGGCTCGGCGCCGATGAAGCAGCACAGCCGGTCGCATCCCACCGTTTCCTTCTCGCCGCTCTGCTTGTTGAACAACACAAGGCCGGTGATGTGGTCGTCCTCGCCGAGCGTGTCGACCACTTCGGTACAGGTGCGGACGGTGATGTTGTCGTTCTTCTCGATCTGCTGGATCAGGTAGTAGGACATCGACGCCCCCAGCGACGGGCCGCGCACGAGCAGCGTCACCGATTTCGCTGTGCGCGACATGAACATCGCCGCCTGCCCCGCCGAGTTCGCGCCGCCCACGATGTAGACGTCCTCGCCCTTGCATTCCGAGCCGTCGGAGACGGACGCGCCGTAGAAGACGCCGCGACCCACGTAGTTGGACGCGGGGTTGTCCGGGTCGTCCCAGCACCCGGTCACCTGCAACTGGCGGTATTCGACGCCGGTGGCGAGGATGACCGCCTGGGCGCTGACGCTGCTGCCGTCCTCGAATTCGATCGTGCGCGCGGTGCCGCTGTCCCCGGCCTGCAGCCTGACCGCCTTGCGAGTGGTGATGACCTCGGCGCCGAACCGCTCGGCCTGGCGTCGCGCCGATGTGGTCAACTCGGCGCCCGAGACGCCGGTAGGGAAGCCGAGATAATTCTCGATCTTGGAGCTACGACCGGCCTGCCCGCCCGTCGTGGTCTCCTCGATCAGCACGGTTTTCAGGCCCTCCGACGCGCCGTACACCGCGGCCGCGAGGCCGGCAGGTCCGCCGCCGATGACGGCGAGTTCGTACATCTCCATCGACGGGCTTGTGGACAGGCCCAGCATCGAGGCGAGTTCGGCGTTCGACGGCTCGACGAGCGTCTCGCCCTGCTCGGTGATAACCACGGGCAACTGGTAGCCGTCCAGACCGGCGGCATCCAGCAGCTGCTTGCCCTTCGACTCGTCGGCCATGAACGAGCGGAACGAATGCTGGTTGCGGGCCAGGAACTGACGCACTTCCCAGGACCGCTCATTCCAGCGGTGCCCGATCACCTTGGTATGCGGAATGGCCCGGTCACCGGTGGCGTGCCACGCCTCGAGGAGCCCGTCGATCACGGGGTAGAGCTTCTCCTCCGGCGGATCCCACGGCTTGAGCAGATAGTGGTCCAGGTCGACGACGTTGATGGCGTCGATCGCCGCGTGCGTGTCGGCGTACGCGGTCAGGAGCACGCGGCGGGCCAGGGGGTAGATGTCCATCGCCTCTTCGAGGAACTCGATGCCGCTCATCTGCGGCATCCGGTAGTCGGCGACGAACACCGCGACGGTGTCACCGCGCAGCTTGAGTTCGTGCAGCGTCTCCAGTGCGTCGAGGCCGGACTCGGCGCGCACGATTCGGTATCTCTCGCCGTAATGGCGTCGCAGGTCGCGGGCGACGGCGCGGGACACCGCGGGGTCGTCGTCGACGGACAGAATTACGGGTTTTCGGGGCTGGGGGGTAGGGCCAGTCATCAGTTATAAGTATGCGCCCCTCGTCCAGTGGATATAGGGGTCACGTTGGACACGCTGGCCTGGCCCTTCGGCGATTTTGGGGCGGGCCGCCGAACAGGTAGTATGGACCAACGGTGCGGCATCCGCGCCGGCTCTTGCGTGCCCCTGTTTCCGGAATTTCAGGAATTCCTCGCTACTGGCTCACGTTTTGTAGTCGGAGTGAGACCTGCGCCAACGATCAGGGACAACGGAGGATATGGCGAAGAAAGACGGTGCCATCGAGGTCGAGGGCCGCGTGGTCGAGCCCCTGCCCAATGCGATGTTCCGCATTGAGCTGGAGAACGGACACAAGGTTCTTGCCCACATCAGCGGCAAGATGCGGCAGCACT
>JAVRPG010000696.1:0-2734 GCA_032162325.1 Mycobacterium sp.
CGACGCCAGCGCGGTCGCGCTCACAGCGCCCGCGTCCGTCCCCGGCGGGAACCTCGCCGAACCTGTGAACCACGAACGATTCTGGGCATGGGTGCAGGACTGGCTTCCGGCATCGACGACAGTGGCCGCCGAAATCGGGACGGCGCTCTACGGGGTGCTCGATCTCCGGCTGCCCCCCGACTCCGACCTGCTCTGCCAGCCGGTGTGGTCGTCGATCGGATTCACCTTGCCGGCCGTGCTCGGCGCCGCGTTGGCCCGGCCCGATCGGCGACCGGTCCTCTTCATCGGGGACGGTTCGGCGCAGCTGACCGTGCAGGAACTCGGCACGTTCTTTGCCCGCGGTGTCCGGCCCGTCGTGTTCGTCATCAACAACGACGGCTACACGGTGGAGCGGTTGCTCCAGAGCCCAAACGCCGACTATCAGGACATCGTCCAGTGGAACTGGACAGAGCTGCCCGCCGCCCTCGGTGGCACCGATGTACGCACCGCGAAGGTCCGAACCATCCGCGAGCTGCAGGACGCCCTCCAGGGTGCCTCGGACCCCGAACACGCGTGGCTCATCGAAGTAACGCTGCCGCGGATGGACGTACCGCGGCAGCTCGTGGGACTCGCCCGTCGGAACAGGGCCACCAAGTCGACGCCCTCGAAGGACTGATCGGCTGGTGGGGAGCATCGAACCCCGGGAGCGCTGCTGAACCGGTCGCCCCGGATTTTCGGCGGCTCGCCAATCGCTACTCGGCCGCCTTGAGCAGTTCTTCGGAGACGGTCCACAGTCGTTCGGCACTCGCCGCGTCGAGAGCGTATCGCGCCACGCCCGTAGGGGTTCGGGTGCGAGTGCGCCCGATGGGACGATCGATGGTCACGGCTTGGTTGCAGTCTTCGAAGTAGCGGCCGCCGATACCCTCCAGCACTGGTGACACGGCGAGTAATACCGATGTGGCCGCACCCTGCTGCGCGGATTTGAGCTGATCCTCTGGGAACCGGTTGCTGCTCGTGCCCCCGATGTGGCGCATCAGATTGGTCTTGATGAGACCCGGCATGAGGGCATTGGCGGTGATGCCGTCGCGGGCCCATCGACGAGTCGCTTCTACCGCGAACAGCACGTTGGCGGTTTTGGACTGTCCGTAAGCCACCCATGGGTCGTAGGGCCGCGTCGTGAAGTGCAGGTCGTCGATGATCACGGGGGAGAGTAGGTGAGCGGCCGAGCTGACCGACACGATCCTGGCCGCGCCGTCGGCGGCGAGCGCCTTGCGAAGTCCGGTGGCGAGCGCGAAATGGCCTAGGTGGTTCGTCGCGAATTGCAGTTCCCAGCCGTGCGCAGTGCGGGTTTCGGGGCTGGCCATCACTCCGGCGTTGTTCACGAGCACGTGAAGAGGTCCGTCCCAGGACTCGACGAATGCCGTGATTGAGTCCGGTTCGGCTAGGTCGAGCGCGACGACGTGCAGTGCGTGGTTGCCCGTGGAGGTGGCGATGTCCTTGGCGGTACGTTCACCAGCCGCGGTGTTTCGCACGGCCAGGGTGATTTCGGCGCCGGTGCCGGCGAGCGCGCGAGCGGTCTCAATGCCGAGGCCGGACGCCGCGCCGGTGACCACGACGCGACGGCCGGACAGGTCGATACCGGCTGCGACCTCTCCGGCGGTGCTGGAAAAGCCGAAGCGGGTTTTGATGGCGCTCACGATGGGTTCTCCTCATGGATTGGCAATGACTGTGGAGCCAGGCAGCTCGATATGCAGTAGCTCCAGGTGGTCGCACGGTTCAGGTACCATGCCAGTGAATATCGTCTGCGAGTAACTCGCAGTAAAGAGTCAGTCGCTTCATATGCATCGGCATGTCCAACGGATGACGACGCTATCACAAATGGCGACAGAGTGTCGCCATTTGTCGATTCCTGCGCTAGCGTTAGTTGGAGAGTCGGCGAGCAAAAGGACACGGGTAGCTGACTCGGCAGGCGACGGACTGGGCTGACGTGATGAGCGTTGACCGGCCGCCGGCCCAAACCGTCGAGAACGTGGCACCGAGTTGGACGGCGCGATCCAGAGCGCACAGCTTTTCGAGAAGCGTTGGGCCGTGCCTAGCGCGATGGTCCGTTCATCTGCGCGTCTTGACGCGGCTTCCAAACCTGTTCGACAGCAACTGATTTCACCTGTCTGAGCGGGCAGGTGGCACCGAGGTGCTGTCGGCCAGCCCTGCGAGCACGACACGTAATATCCGGCGGCACTCCTGTTCGGTGGGCGTGCGCTGGCGGGTCTCCCTCCAGAGCAGCACGCCGAAGAACGCTAGGTGCGCGATCATTTCGGTGTCGTCGGTTGGTTCCACCTCACCTCGGGCGCGTGCACGGTCGAAGGCGCGACGAAATGCGTCGAGCGCACGGTCGTTGACGGTATCGACGAGTCCCTTGAGTTCGTCTGAGGTCGACCCGACCGCGCGGTGAACCGCCTGCCACGGGGGCAAGGCCGCGGTTTCGCCGATCTGGAGCATCAGGGCCAGCAGATCTCCGCCCAGTGAACCGGTATCGGGATCCTGGTCGAAGCGCTCGAGCCCCGGCTCGAGGACGGCCAACAGCAGGGCGCCCTTGGACGGCCATCGCCGATAGATCGTCGTGCGATTGACGTTGGCGGCCTTGGCGACTCCCTCGATGGTCAGCCCCGGGAACCCGATTCGTGCCAGTTCGGCCATGGTGGCCTGGCGCACCTTCTCGACCACCTGGTGGCTTCGGGGACCGCGCTGCACGCCC
>JAVRPG010000697.1:0-5207 GCA_032162325.1 Mycobacterium sp.
CTGGTCAACGTGTATATGCGGCCCGGCTACAACTTCCCCAACGCTGACGCAGCACTGAGCTACGGGTACGGCATCTGCGACAAGGTGGCCGCCGGTCGCGCCTTCCCACAGGTCATGGCCGACGTGAGGGGCGACTTCAACACCTCCGATGACTACCAGGCGTCTTATCTGATCTCGCAGTCTGTCAACGAACTGTGCCCGGCGCAGATCTGGCAGTTGCGGAACTCAGCAGCGCACTACCAGTCGCCGCCGGGTGTCACCCCCTGACACAAAGGAGACGGACATGCAGTATCGGCCGCTGACCCTGCCTGCCTTGGCGGTCGTCGCTGCGGGCCTCGTGTTGGGCATGCCCGCCGCGCATGGCGACAACAAGCGGCTCAACGAGAGCGTGGTCGCCAACGTCTACACCGTTCAGCATCAGGCAGGCTGCAAGAACGACGTCAAGGTCAATCCGCAGCTGCAACTGGCGGCCGAGTGGCACGCCAGGGATGTGCTGAACAACCGCAACCTCGACGGGGACACCGGCTCTGACGGGTCCACCGCACAAAGCCGGGCTGAGGCGGCCGGCTACCGGGGCAAAGTGGCGGAAACGGTGGCGATCAATCCAGCGTTGGCAATCAGCGGCGTTGAGCTGATTAACCAGTGGTATTACAACCCCGCCTATTTCGCCATCATGGCCGACTGCGCCCACACCCAAATGGGAGTGTGGTCGGAAAACAGTCTGGATCGCACCGTCGTGGTGGCCGTCTACGGGAAGCCTGACATACCAGTCGAGACCGCACAGCTTGGCCCGCAAATAGGGCTTCCGCCTCCGGTGGTCCTGTCCGAGAATTCGGCGGCGGATCCCAACCCCGACTACGACGGCAGCGACGAGATCGAGTACGGCATCGACTGGTTCCCGTGGATCCTGAGGGGCGTGTACCCGCCGCCGGCCTATCCGCCGCGATAGGGGCCCGCGTCACCACCGGCAGACGTGTGTGTATTCCGCTTGTTGCGCAACACCTTTCGCTGCGTACCTCGCAAGCGCTGCGATCAGATCGCCAAAGACATTCGCCGATCTACACCGCATCGGCTGCAACTGCGGCCGCGAACGCCGGGCGCCGGGTGGCGACAGCGCGAACTCCGGCGATGGTGCGGTGAACCAAGGCGATGATCGCCGGGATGAGCACCGGGGACATGACCATTAGAAGGATGGCGAAGGCGCTGAGATACTGCGACATGGGTTCACTCACATTTCTGCGTGGGGGGTTGGAACTTGTACGAAGGGCGCTGCGCGCGCCGTATTCGTGATGATGTTGTGTCTCAAGTATCTCGAGGTCCGGCCCCGTGCGCGCCTCCTGATCGGCTGGTTCTCCTCTCCCGAAGGGGGCAAATCGACGCGGAGCGGGGGTGTCGAAATGACATTGCCGGCGGGGTTGGCCGGAGTACGGTGAAATAGCTGCAACAAAGTTCTATGTGATGGGAACACTGACACCGGGTCGCACGAATCATTTGCTCTGTCGATTGGATCTGATTCGCTCCGGCAGCGGTCCTCGGGTGTGGGTGGACTAACTATGAGCAATCCCGACGACACTCAACGCAGTCGCTCTTCAGGCATCGTCGCCGAGCTTGAGGCCGAGGGCTACCTCGATGCTGAGCCTGTAGGGCGCGGCGGCTTCGGCGTCGTCTATCGATGTAGCCAACCATCACTCGACCGGGTGGTCGCGATCAAGGTGCTCAGTTCCGATCAGGACGACCTCGACCTCGAACACTTCGATCGCGAGCAGCGGGCGATGGGCCGGGTCTCGGGCCACCCGAACATCGTGCCCGTGCTCCATAGCGGCCAAACCTTCACCGGACGTCCGTACATCGTGATGCCCTACCACAGTCGGGACACGCTGGGTTCCTGGATCAAGGGTCACGGACCGCTCGCAGTCCATGAGGCGTTGACGATCGGGGTGCGACTGGCGGGCGCTCTGGAAACCGCTCACCGTGCCGGTGTCCTTCATCGTGATGTCAAGCCCCCCAACGTCCTTCTCACTAATTATGGGGAACCGCAACTCAGCGACTTCGGCATTGCGCGCATCGCGGGTAGCCGCGAGACGGCCGCGAACATCCTGGTCGGATCCCCGTCGTACACCGCGCCGGAGCTGTTCGAGGGTCGCGCCGCCTCGATTGCCGCGGACGTTTACAGCCTGGCGGCCACCGTTTTCACGTTACTTTGCGGCGAACCGCCATTTCCGTTTCGATCGGGCGAGAACCCCATTGCGTTTGTTCGTCGCGTGACGGCCGGTCCGATCCCCGATCTCCGCGAGAAAGGCATTCCAGACCCGATCTGCTCGGTACTCGAGCTCGGATTGAATAGCGATCCCGCACGCCGCCCGACCTCTGCCGCGGCATTTGGAGAGACTCTGCGAGCAGCCGGCGCCAATATCGGGCTCAACGTCGCCGAGGTTCCGCTGGAACTGCCGGCACCACCGACCGATGCCGATGAATCGTCCCTCGACACCGGCACCCCCGTGTCTGCAGCA
Source organism: Mycobacterium sp. (assembly GCA_032162325.1). Taxonomy (GTDB): domain Bacteria; phylum Actinomycetota; class Actinomycetes; order Mycobacteriales; family Mycobacteriaceae; genus Mycobacterium. The sequence goes on from JAVRPG010000697.1 coordinate 2,511, forward strand.
GATGGGCATTCGGGTGCTCTCGGATTACGGTCGGATGGGTCCCGCTCGATCCGGCGAGTGCACTATCCGCCGAGCGCACCGACGCGATTTCGACCGCCGACATTCAATCGCCCGACGGTACCGAGGCAACGTATTCTCGACCGCCTTGGATCGGGGCGCAGACCAAAGCTGGTCCTCATCCATGCGCCCGCCGGCTACGGCAAAAGCACCCTGGCCGCGCAGTGGGGCGAATCCCTCACCCGGCAGGGTCTGAACGGCGCATGGCTGGCTATCGATAGCGACGACAACAACCCGGTGTGGTTCGTCGCCCACCTGATTGAGGCGATTCGGCGCACCATGCCGGACCTCGCAGACACACTGCAGCAAGAATTCGAAGGGCGTTTGGAAAACACGCAACAATATGTCTTGAACGCGTTGATCGATTCCCTCCACTCCGACAAGCAAACCCTCGTGCTGGTACTCGACGACTGGCACCGCGTAGACAACACTGAAACCACGAACGCTCTCGGCTACCTGCTCGAGAATTGTTGCCATCACCTACATTTGATCGTCGCAAGCCGTACCCGCACCGGACTCCCGCTCAGCACGCTGCGAGTTCAGGGTGAGCTCGTCGAAATCGACGCGTCGCTTCTCAAGTTCGATACGGCCGAATCCCAGGCGCTGCTGGTCGATCAGTGCGGCCTCGACCTCACGACGGCCAACGTGGCCGAACTCGAGGAATCCACCGACGGATGGGCCGCCGCCTTGCAGCTGGCGTCACTATCTCTTCGTGACCACGCCGATCCGACCACACTCATCGAGCATCTGTCCGGACGGGACGAAGCACTAGGCGAGTATTTGGCGTCGAACGTCCTGGACAGCCTTGAACCGGACCTACTCGATTTCCTACTTGCGACCTGCATCCCAAAACAGATCTGCAGCGGATTGGCCACCGCGCTCACCGATAACCGGCGTAGTCGCAGCGTCCTCGAAGAGATCGAAAAACGTGATCTCTTTCTACGGAGGACCGACCCCGAGGGGTCTTGGTTCCAATACCACCACCTGTTCGCCGAGTACCTGCTGCACCGCCTCGAGCGCGACGCAGAAGATCGGATACCAGAACTACACCGCAGGGCCGCGCAGTGGTTTAACAAACACGACATGCTCAACCAGGCCGTCGATCACTTGATCCTCGCCGGCGATGCTCGGCAGGCGGTCGATGCCGTGGAGCAAGCGGCCACGGATCTGATGGAACAGTCCCAGATGAGCACATTGATCGGGCTTGCGGCCAAGCTGCCTGCGCAACACGCCGATGGGCGCCCGAGGCTGCAGGTCGACCTCGCTTGGGCAAATGTTGTCCTTCACCGCCTGGCGGCAGGCGACGACGCGCTTAGATTGGCGGAGGTCGGCATCGATTCGGTTCCGACTGACGAAGGTGCCGATCTCCGCGCCGAAATGGAGCTGATTCGCGCGGTAGTCGCCGCGTTCCAGGACCGCATCGACACCTCCACCGACACCGCCGTTGCGGCTTGTGTCGACAGGGCAGACAGGCTGCGCCCCTTCATTCTCTGCCGCGCAGCCGATCTCGCGTCGTTTCGCGCGCTTCGGTTGTTGGACTTCGATGACGCGCTGCGCTGGCAGAGGTGGGCACGGCAATACCATCAGCAGATCTCCGGGAACCTCAGCGTTAGCTACGGATACTGTTTTGCTGCGATCGCCGCGAACGAGCAGCTCGACGTCGCCGGCGCGGAAGCGCACCTGCGCCATGCAATACGAATCGCACTGCTGCCGTCCGGACGCCCGACCTACGTCGCAAAGCTCGCCGGATCCCTGCAAGGAGAACTTCTCTACGAACGCGGGCAACTCGACGAAGCGGAGGCATTGCTCGACGACGCCTATGAGCTGGGTGCCGAGGGCGGAATCGTCGACTTCATGCTCGCGTCATTCGGGACCGGGGCGCGGCTGAAACTGGCCCGCGGTGACAAGGCGGCCGCCGACAGCCGACTTGCCGAGGGTCTGGTGATCGCGAGGAATCTGCAACTTCCCCGGCTCGAAGCTCGACTGCTCAATGAAAGTGTCCGGGTCGCCACGCTGTCGGGCGAACCGATCGACGAGTCAGTGGCACGGCGAATCTCGAGCGCGGGTTCGCAACAGCTCGACGGAATCGGCGATGTGACAGCAGAACTCATAGAGGATTCACTAATCCGACTGTTCCTGATCGACGGGACGCCTTTAGCGCTTAGTGAAGCTTGCAAACGGGCTCGTGCCCGCCTTGACCATCTTGATCAACGAAGGCGCCCGCGTGCACACCTTCATGGCACGCTGCAACTTGGCCTCTGTCTTGGAGTGGCGGGCAATGCTGGTGAAGCGAACGGCGTCCTGAGCTCCGCGCTGAGAACCTGCGCCGCGCTTGAATTGAGCCAGGTGCTTCTCGACGAAGGACCACAGATGCTCCGCCTCGCGAAGGCCGCCGTGATGGCGAAAGAATTCAGTTCGGCTGAGCCGACGACATCGGCGAACGTTCGGGATTTCGTATCGAATCTGGTTGAGAAATCAAGCGTCTGACACGTCACACCTCAGGTCTGGTGGGTGCTCAATTCATCGGTCCGAGCGCGCTTGTCGAGGTACCGCTCACGGGTGACGAGATACACAGGGAACGCCATCGATACGCCGATGTAAGACAATGCCACGAAGATCCACCCCCATTTGTACCCCAGC
>JAVRPG010000698.1:0-2965 GCA_032162325.1 Mycobacterium sp.
GTCCATCGTCCACGCCAGATAGATCATCATGTCCGCCACCGTCGACGGCGGCATGATCGTCTCGTACCGTCCTGCGGGCAGCTCGACCGTGCGCCGCGCCCACCCCAGCCGCGTCGACAGCTGCTCCAGAAGCGAATCAGTGGGCACATCAACGAAGTCGGGCGTGCTGACACCGGCCCACGCGCTGGCGCCGTCGCGTTTGGCGTTGATCTCGACCGAGCCGGTCGGCTGCGTGTAGCGTCGCCGCAGCCCAGTAGAGGTGGCCACAAACGTCGTCTCCACCACATGCCGCGCGTATCCGTACAGCTGATCCGCGCCTCGAAACCCGCGCGCGGCCAGGGCGCCCGCGAGTCCCGCGAAGACCTGGGCACCCGTACCCGGCACCGGCGCGTCCCAGTCGGCAGGGACGTCACTGCCCGGCAGCGGCGGCGCACTGTCGCGTGCCTCGGGTGCGGACAACGCGGTTTCCTGCGACGCTGCGACGAGGTCGGCAATGACGGACGGGTCCACGTCGCTGGACCTCACCGAACCAACATGCGCCGCGTTGCCTTGGCGCACAATCGATATCACCGTGGTGTTCCGGCTCACCGATTCACCGTTGGTGGTCATCGAATTGCCCGCCCAGCGCAGTGCGGCGTCGGCGCGATCGGTGACCAGCACGATCGTCTCGTCGGCCTTACCCAGCCGCGCCGCCTCGGCCAGCACGGTGTCGACGACCTGTTGTGCGCCGATCATCGACTACCGCCCCGCCTCGGTACGGGTGTTGAGCACGTTGATGCCGCGGAACAGTGCCGACGGGCAGCCATGGCTGACCGGCGCCACCTGGCCCGGCTGCGCCTTGCCGCAGTTGAACGCTCCGCCGAGCCGCCAGGTCGACGACCCGCCGACGGCTTCCATCGCACCCCAGAAGTCCGTGGTGGTCGCCTGATACGCGACGTCGCGAAGCTGGCCGTCCAGGCGGCCGTCGCGGATGCGGAAGAACCGCTGACCGGTGAACTGAAAGTTGTAGCGCTGCATGTCGATTGACCACGATTTGTCGCCGACGATGTAGATGCCGTCCTCGACGCGGGCGATCAGGTCGTCCGTGCTCAGCTCGTCGGCGCCCGGCTGCAGCGATACGTTGGCCATCCGCTGGATCGGCACGTGGTGCGGCGAGTCGGCGTACGAGCAGCCGTTGGACCGCGCCACACCCAGCCGCGGGGCGAACACCCGATCCAGCTGATAGCCGACGAAGATGCCGTCGCGCACCAGGTCCCAGCTCTGCGCCCGCACACCCTCGTCGTCGAAACCCACAGTGGCCAAGCCGTATTCGACGATGCGGTCGGCGGTAACGTTCATTACCGGCGAGCCGTAGCGCATGGCGCCGAGCTTGTCCGGCGTGGCGAACGACGTGCCTGCGTAGGCCGCCTCGTAACCGATCGCCCTGTCGTATTCGGTGGCGTGGCCGATCGACTCGTGGATCGTCAGCCAGAGGTTGGTCGAGTCGATCACCAGGTCCGTCGGTCCCGCCGACACGGAAGGCGCCTTGGCCTTCTCGGCGAGCAGCGACGGCAGCTGCGCCAGCTCGTCGGTCCAGTTCCACGTGTCGTCGCTCGCGACGTATTCCCAGCCCCGCGCCGTTGGCGGCGCCAGCGTACGCATGGTGTCGAACGTGCCCGCCGCGGCGTCGACGGTGACGGCCTCCAACGTCGGCAATACCCGCACCCGCTGTTGCGTGATGGACGAGCCGAACGTGTCGGCGTAGAACGTGTGTTCCTTCGCCGCATGCAGGCCAGCCGACACGTGGTCGACGCCGTCGGCGGCCAGCAGCCGCGCGGAGTACTCCCCCAGTACCGCGATCTTGTCGGCGACGCCGACGGCGAACGGATCGACGCGGTAGTCCGACACCCAGCTGACATCGGAGTAGACCGGCTCGGCGGCCAACTCGATGCGCTCGGCGTTCAGCGACGCCAGCGTCGTCGCCACCTGCACGGCCCGCCGCGCGGTCTCGGCCGCCACATCCGGGTCCAACTCGGCGTGCGATGCGAAGCCCCAGGTGCCGTCGACGATGACCCGCACCGCCAGGCCGATCTCGCGGTTGACGACCGCGGTTTCCAGCTCGCCGTCCCGCAGCTGGACGATCTCCGTCGTGATCCCATGAACACGCAGGTCGGCGTAGCTGGCCCCGGCGGCCACGGCCGCGGACAATGCGGCGTCGGCCAGCTGATGTCGCGGCAAGCCGAGGAAGTCGGCATCGACTCGGCGGGACGCGCTCACGCCACCACCGTAGTGGCAGCGCAGGGCTGGGGCTTTAATGGCTCGGTGGCAGCCAACCGTGTCCGGTCGACGGCACTGGGCTATGCGCTGCTTGCTCCCAGCCTCTTCGGCGTGATCACGTTCCTGCTGTTGCCGATCCTGGTGGTGCTCTGGCTGAGCCTGCACGGCTGGGATCTGCTTGGCCCGATTCAATATGTCGGACTGGACAATTGGCAATCGGTGCTCACCGACCGGTCGTTTGCTACCTCGCTGGTCGTGACCCTTGCCTTCATCGCCATGGTGGTGCCCGTGCAAACCGTGCTCGGCCTGATCGCCGCTGCGATGCTGTCGCGTGGACTGCCAGGCACCCGGTTCTTCCGCACGCTGTACGTGCTGCCGTGGATCTGCGCGCCACTGGCGATCGCCGTGCTGTGGCGATGGATCCTGGCGCCGACCGACGGCGCGGTCAGCACCCTTCTTGGCCACAGCGTCGAGTGGCTCACCGATCCGGGGCTCGCGCTGCCCGTGGTGTCCGCCATCGTGGTCTGGACCAACGTCGGCTATGTGACGCTGTTCTTCCTGGCCGGAATCCTCGCCATTCCTGAGGACATCCACAACGCGGCCCGCATCGACGGCGCTACGGCGTGGCAGCAGTTCCGGCGCATCACGCTGCCGATGCTGCGGCCGACGCTGTTCTTCGTGACGGTCACCGGGATCATCAGCGCGGCCC
>JAVRPG010000699.1:0-3373 GCA_032162325.1 Mycobacterium sp.
GCGGCTGGCAACCGACGAGCAGGCGCGGGAACGACGGCAGCGCGCCCTGGGGCTGGCGCGCGACGCGGCGACTCCGTCGCGGGCCTATGCCGCGGCCGAGGAGTTGGTGGCGACGGCCGAGGCCGAAGCGCGCGCGTTGACCGAGGACCGCAACGAGGCCGAAACCGAGGAGCTGCGCACGGCGCTGGGCGCCGGTGGCACAGGCAAGGGCACGGCCGGCACGCTGCGCGGCGCGACCGGTGCGATCAAAGACCTTGAGCGACGGCAGAAGTCGCGCCAAACGCGGGCGTCGCGTGACGCGCTGGACCGCGCGCTGATCGATTTGGCGACGTACTTTCGCGACGCGCTGCTTGTGGCATCGCAGGCAGGGGAGATCAAGGCGAACCATCCGGACATGACCGACCGGGTCGCGGCCATGGCCGCGCATGCGTCGCCCGAGAAGCTGCTGCGCTGCATCGAGGCCGTGCTGGAATGCCGCGAGGCACTGGCGGTCAACGTGAAGCCGAAGTTCGCGGTCGATGCGATGGTCGCCACCGTGGGGCAGGCGCTGCGCGACTGACTTGGGCCGCCGGCGGGGCCTGCCGTAGACTCGTGCCGCCCGACGGTGACATTGCTCTTCGCGCAAACGCTCATCGCGAGCACGCCACCTTAGCTCAGTCGGTAGAGCGGCTCACTCGTAATGAGCAGGTCAGGAGTTCGATTCTCCTAGGTGGCTCAGGAACTCCTCCACCAACGGCACCACTTCGCCGAGGTGGGTCTCCAGCAGCCAATGGCCCCCGCCGAGCAGGTGCAGGGGCGCATCGGGCAGGTCGCGAAGGTAGGCCCGAGCCGATTTCTCCGGCAGGTAGCCGTCGTGCGGGCCCCATACGATTAGCGCCGGCGGCCGGTGCTCGCGAAGGTATGCCTGCTCCTTGGGGAACCACTTCAGCGTCGAGGGCTGGTCTTCCAGCAGACGGATGAGGTTGGCCACGCGTTCCGGTGTGGACATCAGCGACCAGTGCAGAGTCCACAGGTCTGGGCTGATCCAGTCAGCGACGTCGTCGGGCAATTCGCCGCGGAATTCGCTTTCGAACCCTTTCAGCGTGACGTGCTCGGCGATGCGGCGACGTGACGCCGGGCCGGGGTTGTCCCAGAGGTTCTTGAGGAAGTCGTACTTGGGGCCGAACGCGTCGGCGTAGATGTCGCCGTTCTGGATAATGAGTCCCGCCACCCGATCTGGCTTCGACAATGCCAGACGGAAGCCAAACTGCGAGCCATAATCGTGGAGCCACACGACATAGCGCCCGAGATTCAGCGTGTCGACGAAGGCTTGCAGGAACGCGGCATAGGCATCGAAGGTGTACGCGAAATCGTCGGGCGAAGGTGTTGCGCTGTAACCGAATCCGGGCATGTCGGGGGCGACGAGTCGCCAGCGATCACCGAGGGCTGCCATCAGATCGCGGTACACGAACGACGACGCGGGATATCCGTGCGGCAGGAGGAGGACCGGTGCATCATGAGGCCCGGCTTCGCGGTAGAAGGTGTCGATGCCGTCGACTGGGGTTCGGTTATGGCGGACGGGAGCGAGCTGCATATGTGTCGGTACCCGTCACGACTCGGCGTCAAGCACCTCGCGGGCGATCCTGCAGGCGGTATTGGCGGCGGGGAAGCCGGCGTAACCGCTGGCGTGGTAGATGACCTCGGCGATCTCGTCCTCGGTCAGCCCGTTGTTGCGGGCGATCTGGACGTGAAACTTGAGCTCGTCGGTGGCGCGCAGCGCGATCAGGATGCCGAGCGTGACGAGGCTGCGGTCGCGACGGCTCAGAGCCTCGCGTGTCCAGAGTCGTCCGAAGATGTTGTCGATGCCGATCTCGAGAAGCTCGTCGCCGAACTTGCCATCGCGCAGATTGACCTCACCGTCCGGCAGCGCGCCCGGCAGCAATTCGCGGAAGACCTGGACACCCTGTTCACGCACATCTGTCATGGCATCCAGACTGGCATGGCGTGAGTCGAACTAATCAGCTTGGTCTCTTTGGCCAACCAGGGCTGGGAGCTGACGTGGGGAAGTCGGTGCGAGGGTGGTCGCCGTTTTTCAGGAATGCGCGTCGTTCCGGTGGGTCCGGTGCTTTCTCGATGCACGTCGCGAGGTCCGCCTCGTAGGTCGGCCATACCTTGGGGAAATCGGGATGAAGCCGTCCGAAATCGGTCAGCAGCCCCGTGACCTTCCAGTCGCCGAAAACGTCGACAGCGGGCGCGGGCGCGGGGCCGGCCTGCGGGGGTAACGCGTTGTTCGACTCGTCGGCCGAGGCGGTGAACCTCACACGCAGCGTATCGATGCCCTGATCGTTGACGGCCTTGTTCAAGACGCTGACGAATGTGCCGTTCTCTTGTTCGTGCGCCAATCCGTACCTGTAGTTGCACAGCGTCGCGGTCACGGTCTGCCCGCTGCGCGTCAAGGACTGGATGAGAAAGCGGTTGTTTCCGACCGCCGCCCTGCTCACGGGGCCGGTGTCCTCGTCCGGTCGCAGATTACTCCCGAAAAGGTCTTGGTCACCATCGGCGGACTTGGTGGCCACCGCTTGGTCGAAGCCGGGGTACGCGTAGTCGATGGTGCCCATGGTCTGGGCATCCATCCGCGACTCCATGTAGGCGCATACCGGGACCGCTGGGCCTGTCACGAGGTCTGTCCCGGGGCCGGCAGTCCACTGGTATCGCTGCTCGCTCAGCGGGCCACTCGACCGGTCAACGGTGGGTTCATCGTCGTTGAACAAATGGCAACCGGTGAGCAGCGTCAGGATCGTCAGCGAGCCGCAGCACCGCAGAACGGAACGGTTGATCATTGCGTGACGTCTTCATACTGTTCACCGAAGGGACCGGCTGGACTTCTGCCGACTCCGACGATCTCTTCCAACCATCGGTTCAAGTCGCCCCCGTAATTGTCGGCGGTCAGCGCCACGCCCTGTCCCCTCAACTCTTCGAGGGTCATGAGCCGCTGAAATGGCTGACCGTTGGCGTCGGTGTCCTGCACCAGAAACGGTTCCGTTCCCGGTACCTCGACGCCCGCCGCCAGGAGCGCATTTGTTGCGAGTCGCGCTGATTCGTCGGCGAACATCGGCTTCACGTCTCCAGAAATATCGGATCCGTTTCCGAAGAAGCTGTCCTCGAGCGCGCCACCAAACATGCCGATGGCCTTTCCGTACGGCCCGCCCCGACCGACGTACCTCGCTCACGACGTCATTATCCCAGGTCCCGAACTACCGAGGCGCCACGAATCCGACCGGCCCCGAGGCGATACACACCGACAACGCCGCCGTGTTCGCCCGCACCTTGATAGCATCGCCGGCCCCCGACAGTCGTACGAAGACGCGGTTGAGCCCTGGCCTTACCGGCACCT
>JAVRPG010000700.1:0-3815 GCA_032162325.1 Mycobacterium sp.
GTCCCAGCCCTCACGATCGAGGAACGTCAGCGCCGCGTTGACGATGGAATCGCGGCTCAACCTGGTCGGGCGTGCCGCCGGCCGAGCTGCCATCTTGAGATTCGCCCTTCGGGTCGTCGGTGGGACCGCGAGAACGGGTCAGCGAAAAGCTAACACCTCATAGTTTCCCTCAGGGTCAGTTGACGCGCTCTTGACTGAGCTCGGCGAGTTGGCCGGTGATCGTGCACAGATCGGGCAGCATTGCCGGATTCATCGTCTGGATCGACCAGGTGATGACATCGGCGCCCTTGGCCACGTAGATGCTGCACACGTTCGCGTCGTAGGCCTTGAAGCCCTTGTTGCCGTCGATCGACAGTTCTGTGAGCGTCCGGCCGGCCTGCTGTTCCAGCGACCGCTCGGTATCCATATCGCTGCCGCGGTACCACCAGGTCGAGATCCCCATGCCCGCGCCGAACGTGCCCAGCACCGTGTTCTCCTGCCAGAAGCACCCTGCGTCGCTGACGACGGCCTTGGTGAACATCGATGATCCGACGGCCCTGTTCACGTCGGCGTCGGTGATCCCGTTGCAGTCGGCGCTGCGGAAACCGCCGCCGGGCGGTGGCGCCGGTGCGGTGGGTGTCGCCGGCTGGTCCGACGGGCCGCAACCGGCCAGCAGGGCCGCTGCTGCGGCAAGCGCGGCCCACCACCTCGACGGCGATCTCGGGACGGCCATGATCACATGTCCGACTGCAGGGTGGCAGTGAGCAGCTTCTCTGCGTCCTTGCAGGGATCGCCATTGCGTTGGCCGCGGAATTGCACCCACCAGCTGAGTACCCCGGTGCCCGCTGCCGCGGTAGCCGAACAGGCGGCGCCGGTGGTGTCGCGACGCGCCAGAAACGCCTGATGCCGTTCGACGACCTTCTCGGTGACCGTCGCGCCGCGCTCGGTGGCAAGCGTGCGTTCGCGGTCGAGGTTGCCGGTCTCGTACCAGGAAAAGGTGACATCGACCATCACCGGAGGCGCAGCGGCGCCGACATCAGGTCCCGAGCCTCGGGCCAACACGTACTGGCAGACCGCGCCGCTGTAGGGCCGCACGATGTGGTCGGCAACGATTGCCTGCTGAATCGAGCTGTCGACCAGCAACCCACACCGGTCGTCGACGTATCCGTAGCTGCGGTTGGGATCGGGGACACCCGACTGAGACCGTCGCGCGGTCCCGCTGACGGTCTGCGAACACCCGACGACCGTCACTACCGCTGTGACCGCTACGACAGCAACCGGTTTGACCCGCCAACGCATCGATCAACACGGTACCCAGCACCGTCGACGAAGGCGACTCGTGCCAACTACTGCCACGATTGTCGCGGGCGACGTACGCTCTACCTCCATCGGGGCTCACCGACCGAAGGGGACCATCGTGATTTCGAAAGCTGTGGGCCGATCGCTGGCGGCGTGCGCGATCACGTTCCCTGCGGCGCTTGGCATCGGAGTCCCCGCGGCCCAGGCGAAGAACGGCGACACCCACATCACCGGCCAGGGCATCGTGCAGACGATCGACTGCAACGAGTCGACGCTGTTCGTCACTGGAACCGGCAACACGATCAACGCTTTGGGATCGTGCTGGGCGGTGACCCTGCAGGGCTCGTCGAACATCGTCGTCGCAGACAACGTCGTCGACAACATCATCGTGTACGGCAACGACCAGACGGTGTTCTACAAGAACGGCGAACCGGTCGTGTGGGACCGCGGCCGTGAATTGGGCATGACGAACCGCATCGACCGGGTACCCGCCTGATATGCGGACACATTCTCTTATCGCCGGCTGTGCAATCGCGGCCTGCGCACTCGGGCTGGCCGGCTGCGGCTCGGAAAGCAACGACTCCAAGAGCCCGACCGCGACAGCGGGTTCGTCCGGCGCAGCGGTCGAGATCGGCAACACCATCAACTACGGGTCGTTCGGCATGACCGCCGACATCGATTGCGCGGACGGAAAGTCGCTCAACGTAGGCGGTTCCAACAACACACTGACCGTCAAGGGCACCTGTGCCAGCGTGAACATCGGCGGCGCCGACAACAAGATCACCTTCGACACCGTCGACAAGGACCTGTCCGTCGTCGGCCTGAACAACACCGTCACCTACAAGAACGGCGACCCGAAGGTCGACGACCTCGGCTCGGGCAACAAGATTTCGAAGGGCTAACCACTCGCCCCGTGTCGGCCTGCGCCTGCGGCGAATCGCGCTGCGCCCTCCAGTGATTCGGCCGCGACGCGCGAGATGCTGGCGAATTCGAAGTCCATGGCCTCGGCTTCGGATGCGCCCCATTGGTTCAGCATCGAGAGCCGGTCGGACCGCATGCACTGCTGAGGCAGCTCCGCGAGCTCGGCGGCGAGCTCCTCAGCCCGTTGGCGCGCCTGCCCCTTGGGCACGACGCGATTGGCCAACCCCATCGCGAGCGCTTCGGCGGCGTCGACGCCGCGTCCGGTCAGGATCATGTCCATCGCGCGGCTGTGACCGATCAGCCGCGGCAGCCGCACCGTGCCGCCGTCGATCAGCGGCACACCCCACCGCCGGCAGAACACGCCCATGATCGCGTCCTCTTCAACGACGCGCATGTCGCACCACAGCGCCAACTCCAGACCGCCCGCGACCGCGTAGCCGCTCACGGCGGCGATCACGGGCTTGGACAACACCATCCGGCTCGGCCCCATCGGGCCGGGTCCGGTGCGGTGCACAGGGTTGGCATCCGGCGTGCCGAACGCCTTGAGATCGGCTCCGGCACAGAATGTTCCGTTGTCGCCCCAGAGCACGGCCACGGCCGCCGAGTCATCCTTGTCGAATTCGTCGAACGCTTCGTACAGCCCCGCCGCCGCGGGCCGGTTGACGGCGTTGCGCGCCTCGGGACGATTCATGATCACGGTCGTCACCGGGCCGCTGCGCTCGACCCGCACTCCGCCACTCGTCATGTTGCCTCCATCAATTCGACGCCGTCGCGCCGCGCGACCAGTTCCGCGGCGAAGTTCGTGTAGGCCTTCCGCAGTGCGTCACCGGGCCAGTCGTCATGCAGCAGTTCGCCGGGCAGCACCGGGTCGGTGATCAGGTGGCGAACGATCGCGGCCGCCGCGACGAACCGACCGGGAATGTCGGTGGTCGTTGTGATTTCATCGAGTAGTTCACGGCCGGTGCGCACCCACGCCGGCAGGTCCCACAGGCGGGCGGCCAGCCCTGCGGGGTCGTCGTCTTTGGAGTGCAGCACCCGTACCCGGTCCAGCACGTCGACCGTCAGCTCCACGTCGAGGTTGTCGGGCCGCAGCCAGATCCCCTCGCGAAGTTCGGCGAACCGCTTGTCCTGCAGCGTGGTTCGCAGGGCAGCGCGGGTGCGGGCATCGGTGCCGACGCTGGTGATCACCAGGGTGGTCCAGGCGCCGTTCCACTTGCGCAGCCGTGGGTTGATCGCGTCGTCCTGACGGCGCTGCCGGGCCAGCAGCCGGTCGGACAGCCGGTAGCCGTCCTCCGAGCGCACCAGGTCGCCCGCGCTCACCATCCGGGTCAGCGCCACCCGAACGGTCGGCTCGCGAATGTCGAAATCGGCTGTGAGCCTGATGAGTTCGCTCGCGGTGGCCCAGGCCGGGTGGGCGCCAAGCAATACGCTCAGCACGACCGAGCGGGCCGTCATCCGCGTGAGCGGCGGCGGCGATGAGCGTCTCGCGCGAAGAGCATCGGACACGGCTACACCCCGGACGCCTTGCGACCGTGGTCACCGAAGGGCTCGTCGCGCTGGCGGACGGCTTCGCGAAAGCCGTGCTCGCGTGCCTGCGCGACGAACGCGTGGCCCTC
>JAVRPG010000701.1:0-2517 GCA_032162325.1 Mycobacterium sp.
TTGAGGGATTCGATGGCGTTGGTGCTGCAGATGACGCGGCGTATCTCCACGTCGTAGAGCCTGTCGCAGAATCGCGTGTCGTCGGGTCTGGTTTGGCCGATGCGGCTGGGATGATGTGGGTGTGGCCAAGTCGTACCGCCCGGTGCTGCGTGATCAGCCAATGCTGTTGCCGATCGACTTGCGTGAGTGGTTACCGCCGGATCACCTGGTCTGGTTTGTGCTGGAGATCGTCGAGGTCGTCGATACCTCGGGCCTGGAGCGGACGACCCGCCGTCGGGGTGGGGCTGGTGCCGCGGGTTACGACCCGCGAATGTTGTTGGCGCTGCTCGTCTATGCCTACTCCCAAGGTGTGCGGTCGTCGCGGCGGATCGAGCGGATGTGCGTCACCGACGTGGCGTTTCGGGTGTTGTGTGCTCAGGACGGACCCGACCACGCAACGATCGCCAGATTCCGGGCAGAGGCCCGAGATACGTTCATCGACTTGTTCTCTCAGGTGCTAATGATCGCTGCTGAGGCGGGCTTGGGCAGGTTCGGCACGGTCGCGATCGACGGGACCAAGATCGCAGCGAACGCCTCGATCGACGCCAATCGCGGCAAGGAGTGGTTCGACCGACGCGTGGCCAGCATGGTCGCCGACTCCGAGGACACTGACCGGGCCGAGGAGATCTCCGCGAGTGGCGCGCATGACGCCGGGCCCGATCGTGTTCCGGCCGGTTTGGGTGATCGCACCCGACGGGCTGAGCGGATCCATCAGGCCGCTCAGGAGTTGGGCGCCCAGTTGCAGCGACGCGCTCGCGCCGATGAGGACCGCCAGGGGGCTGCGATTGCACGTCGTCGCCGCTCGGAGCAGGGCCAGCCGGTGGTTGGGCGGATCCCGGACGGCCCGCACCGACTGCCCGAAGCACGTGCGCACCTTGCTCGGGAGATCGCTGCGCATCAGGCCAAGCTCGATCGGTATGCCGCGCTGATCGCTGCGGAAAAGAGGCCGATGGGTCGCCCGCCGGTGCCCATGGGGGACAGCACACGGGTACAGCGGGCACGACAGGTGGTGCGCAATGCGGAGACCGCCGAACGAGTCGCTGCCGCGGCTGATGGTAGGTCGGCTGCCGAATTACGGCGGTTGCCGAATGTTGTTGCCAACACCACTGATCCGCAGTCGCGGATCATGCCGACCCGTAAAGGGTTCCTGCAGGGCTACAACGCCCAGGTCGCGGTGACCGGCGATCAACTCATCGTCGCGGTCCAGGTGGGCCAGTCGACCAACGATCAAGCATGCTTCCTGCCGATGATGCGGGCCGCGCAGGACGCTGCCGCCCGGATTCACGCCGCCACCGGCAACACCGACCATGTGATCGGCACCGTGCTCGCTGATGCCGGATACAATAGCGACGCGAATCTGACTGCGACAGGCCCTGATCGGCTCATCGCGCTGGGCAAGGAACGCGACCAGGCCCGCGCCTGGACTGACGAGCCTACCGACGGTCCGCCACCGGCCGATGCGACTCCCCGCGAAGCCAACAGGCACCGGCTGCGTACGCCGGACGGCCGAGCGTTATACAAGCGGCGTGGCGCAACAGTCGAGCCCGGCATCGGCAACCTCAAGAAAATCATCGACCGGTTCTCCCGCCGCGGCCTGGACAACGCGATCAACGAACTACACCTGGCAGCCACCGCGTTCAACGTCACGAAGATCCACCGAGCCGCTGCAGCGGCCTAACACGCCAACCCGAAAATAGGTCGCTCACGCCGCCACCGGCGCAGGTAGGCCAACTCTGCGTCCCGAACTGATTCTGCGACAGGCTCCGTAGTCCAGGAACGGAATGAACTCCGCCCAGGCGTTGTCCCACAGCCGGATCACCGCCGGGTAGCGTTGCCCCCATTTCTCGGTCAGCTCGTCGAACGCCGAGCGGGCTGCGGTGGCGTTGACTGCGGTGTAGATCGGTTTGACGTCCCGTTTGATCTCGTCCCAGTATTTGCGGGAGGTGAGGCGAAAAGTGTTGCGAATCAGATGAATAATGCATGTTTGCACGATCGCTTGTGGCCACACGTTGCCGACTACCTCGGGTAAACCTTTGAGACCGTCGCAGACCACGAAGAAGACGTCTTTGACGCCGCGGTTGCGCAGATCGGTGAGCACGCTCATCCAGAACTTTGCACCCTCCCCGCCGGTGCCGGCCCACAGGCCCAGGATGTCGCGTTCGCCGGCCAGGGTGACCCCGATCGCGGCATAGAACGGCCGGTTGGCGACTTGGCCGTCGCGGACCTTCACCACGATCGCGTCGATGAAGATCGCGGCGTAGGTCTCGTCCAAAGGCCGTACGGCCCAGTCATTCATCTCCTCGATCACCTTGTCGGTGATCCGGCTGATCGTCTCCTTCGATACCGATGCGCCGTAGATCTCGGCGAAGTGCGCCGAAATCTCCCCGGTCGTCAGACCCTTCGCATACAACGACAGCACCACCTCATCGACGCCAGACAAACGGCGTTGACGCTTCCTGACGATCTGGGGTTCGAACG
>JAVRPG010000702.1:0-3365 GCA_032162325.1 Mycobacterium sp.
CCACGAGAGTGAGGAAGAGCCCCGAAAGTGCGTTAGATCCGATTTGAGTGCAGGTCGACATCGACAGCTCTCGTTCAACTAATTGATCTCACCGGCTCTGTCCCTGAGAGAAACTCTGCGACGCGCATGATCTTGATGTCGCGGAAACGGCCAAGCGACAGCAGGTGTGCATCGCCGGAAATCACGACCTCAGAGCCCGCGGCAACGGCGCACTCGATGACTTTGTTGTCGGTCGCGTCGGTCTTCACAACGTCGAGCCGTTCCGTCGGGGGTCGGCCTGTCCTTCGATCTCGGGGACATCGACCGCACGCTGATGCGGACGTGCCCTCCTTACGTGCACGGTTACAGCGCGCAGCCGCGCTTCCACGTCGGTGAGGTATTCAGACGAGCGTTGGAATTTATCGCGAAGGATGCGCAGCGTTTCGTCGAGGATCTCGTCTGACACCGCCAACTCGATGTGCCCGTCCTGGGCCATGTCGAGCAGCGTCTGAGGTTTGCCGCCGAACTGAAGGGCGGAGACGTACAGATTCGTGTCAGCGGTGACCCGGCGCACTCAGCGACTGCGCTGTCCGCGGTAGTCGTGCACAGCCCTGTCGACCTCGGCCTCGACTTCTTCGTCCGTCATGTCGCCGCGTCGGGCTTCGGCTTCACGCCGGTTGCGCTCGAAGAACCGTCGGGCAAGCTCGCGCTTCATGGCGTCGTTCGCCAGATCGTCGACGGTCCTGCCCGTCTCCGCTGCGAGCTGCTCGTACCGCTGGAAGATGTCGGGTTCGACGGCGATGTTCTTGGGCGTCATGCTGCTGCCTGCTTCGATTTTACCACGCCAGCCGTAGCCGCCGCCCGTTGTCGGTGTCGACACGTGAATTATTAACGCCGCGGTGTAAAGACGCTCCCGCAGCCTTCGCAGTGAACCGCCGCGAAAAGCGCACGCGCGCCACGTATGGAACGTCCGCGGTCATCTAAACGGGCATGAAGTAAAGGTTCTGGGCGTCTACGCCCAGGTACTTACCGACCACGACGTAGTGGTGACGGTGGAAGTAGTCGATCAGTTGCTGTCGCACCTCGGGGTGGGCTTCGATGCAGACCAGAGCGGGTCGATACCTCTCGATGTCGAAGCCGGCCAGCGCACGGGGCTCGCTGAGTTCGATATCCATCGAGAGGAAGTCAAGGCGGGCGGTGCCCTCGCGCGCCAGCAGATCATTCAACGTGATCGTACGAACGCTCCGAACATCGACGGGGCCTTCATCGCCTCGGGCGAAGTCCTTGTGGCTGGTCGCACCAAGTGGCCCATTCGCCGGGACATAGAATGTCTCGACGGCATCTGATGCGTCGGACACGAACAACGAGAAGAACCGAGTACGAGGCCGCAGTTGCGCGTACTGGGGTGCGAACTCCGGTTGTGCGTCGATAGCGAGCCCACTCCAACCCAGTGTGGTCTCGAGAAAGTAGGTGTTGTTCCATTCACGGGCGTCGGCGGCACCAACATCGAGGAACACGCCACCACGCTTATCCTGAAAGTAGTCGCGGACCACCCATTCCTCTGCATTGCGCGAGTTCCGCGTCCCATAGCGGCGTTGGAGTTGCAGCCATACAGCGGCCCCTTTTTCGCCCAGATGCTGCGCAGTGCCGATCTCGGCGGGTGCTTCAGGAAGTTCCCGTTGGTGGATCTGGGGCGATGAGCCGAGCCGACGTCCCGCGATGCCAGCAAGGGCTGCGACAAGAAGGCAAAGCGCACCGACTTCGACGAGACTGAAGCGCTTGGAGAAGGGGGATGTGTGGTTCATGACGGTCACGGTCAGTTCCCAGCGAATGATTTGCCCCCCGGCAAGGCCACGGACGCGACAGGCTCGCCATCGCCATCGCCAGAGCGTGGCCCATGTCGATGTCGGCTGATGTAGTTGTGCTTAGTCGGTTGTTTCAACAGACCCCAATATGTTGCGATTAGCCCATGCGGACCGCCGCGTCTCCGGCGCCTCGAATCTGCCGGTAGGGCGTGGGCGCGCGTCCCGTCCCGAGGCCGAGCAACGTTTGAAACGCGGCCATCGGTTGTCGCCGACGATTGTGCCGAAAGACGAACTCGTTCAGGTAGACCTGCAGCTGCGCCTTACTGACTCCATGGTAGGTACCGATCAGCCACTGCTGCAGGTTGCCAATCGCACGGTCCGCGAGTGGCACCACGGAGGGGGCGCCCTTACGCAAGGCGCTCGGGGACGGTTGCGTCCGCCGCACGTGGGTGACCGCAGCCGCCTGCAAGTCTTCAAAGCCTTTCAGGCCGTCGGTGACGACGGTCGATCCGGGGCTGACGTGGTGCTTGACGAACTCGCTCATCGTGGTCTGTTTGAAATTCTGGATCACCGCCATGCGGATGCGACCCGAGACGCCGCCGCGATTTTCAACCGCCACCACCACAATGGCCGCCTTGCGCCCTGTGAGCTGACGACTGCCGCGCAGGCCGGGCTGTGGCCCGCCGACCCAGGTGTCGTCGAGCTCCACCTCGCCCTGCAACGGCTCGCGAGCCGCGTTGACCATGGCCCGCCGTAGCTTGTGCAACAGCATCCAGGCGGTTTCGTACCGGCGAAGCCCCAGTTGTCGTTGCAGCAGGAGCGCCGAGATGCCCCGCTTGTCGGTCGTCATGAGATAGGCGGCCCAGAACCACACCGTCAGCGGGGTCTTCGTGTTGTGAAGAATCGTCCCTGCGGTCAGCGAGACCTGGTATCGGCACGCGACACATCGCCAGCGTCCGTGTTTCAACATCGCGTAGGCGCGGTCGTGTCCACATCGCGGACACCTGAACCCGTCCGGCCAGCGACAGGCGGCCAGGTACCGTTGGCAGGCCTCCTCGGTCGCGAACTGACGCTGAAATTCGCGCAGGTTCGCGGGAAAATGCAGACGGGCCACCCGCGTACCCTATATCTTGTGGCCTGTTGAAACAACCGTATAAGCACAAACGCACTAGCGCCAGGCCGCGCAGATGCTGTGGGGTCGTGGCATAGCCGACCGCGCGGCGCCAACTGATCCCGCCATCGTTGGAACGATGAACGCCGCGCTCATCCGCGGCCCATAACTCGCCGCCCTTCACGCCGCCGCACAGCAAAGGCGCGATTGTGCTAGCCGGTTCCGGCCAGCCTTCGCGCACGCGCTCCCACCGCTCGGGCGTGAGACGCCGATACAACCGGCCATCCGAGCGGCCGGCCACGTACGCGGAGTACGGTCCGGACGACGCCGAGACCACGACGACCTCCGGGTGCTCCGGATCGATCGCCACGCTGCGCAGGTAACCGGCGTCGAGCCCAGCATTGGGCGAGCGCCAGGTGGCACCGGCATCGTCACTCTCGAAATATCCGTCGCCGGCGGAGACGCGGAGC
>JAVRPG010000703.1:0-5961 GCA_032162325.1 Mycobacterium sp.
ACTTCCTCCGCCGTCTTGGCGATTTCGACTAACTGGTCGACGGGCCCCATCGCGATACTGCACGTGTATTTCATGAGTTCGCCGGCTTCTCGGATGCGACCACCCACATCGAGTAGTACTGCGACCCGCCTCCGTAGGCGTGGCCCAGCGCTTTGCGCGCATCGGGCACCTGGTGCGCACCGGCCTTCCCCATCACCTGGATCGCCGCCTCGGCGAACCGGATCATCCCCGACGCGCCGATCGGGTTCGAGCACAGCACACCACCTGAGGGGTTGAACGGGATCTTGCCCGTCATCGCGGTTTCGCCGGCCTCCGTCAGCTTCCAGCCCTCTCCCTCCGGAGCGAAGCCGAGACTCTCCAACCACATCGGCTCATACCAGGAGAACGGCACGTACACCTCGGCGACGTCGATCTCGTCGATGGGGCTCTTGATGCGCGCCGACTTCCACAACGCTGCCGCGGCGTCGCGGCTCGCCCTCGGGTTGACTTGATCGCGGCCGGCGTACGCAAGCGGCTCGGTGCGCAGCGCGGTCGCGTGGATCCATGCGACAGGATGGCCTTCGGCGACGCGGGCATCAGCAGCCTGCTCGTCGCCGATTACCATCGCCGCCGCGCCGTCCGACGACGGGCACGTCTCGTCGTAGCGGATCGGGTCCCACAGCATCGGCGATTCCATCACCTTCTCCAGCGTGATGTCGGGCTGGTGCAGATGCGCGAGCGGGTTCTTGGCGCCGTTCAGACGGTCCTTGACCGCCACCATCGCCCCGATGTGATCCGGTGCACCCGCGCGCCGAATGTAGGCCCGAATGTGCGGGGCGAAATATCCGCCCGCGCCGGCACCCACGGCCTTCGTGAACGGCACGGGAATGCTCAACGCCCACATGGCATTCGACTCCGACTGCTTCTCCCACGCCATCGCCAGCACCCGGCGGTACTTACCCGACTGCACCAGGCTGGCCGCCACCACAGCGGTCGACCCGCCCACCGAACCCGCGGTGTGCACCCGGATCAGCGGTTTACCGGTCGCCCCCACGGCGTCGGCCATGAATAGCTCAGGCATCATCACGCCCTCGAAGAAGTCGGGCGCCTTGCCGACCACCACCGCGTCGATGTCGTCGAACGTCGAACCCGAATCCGCCAGCGCCTTGTCGATCGCCTCGCGCACCAGGCCGTTCATTGAGACGTCGTGGCGCTTGGCGACGTATTTCGTCTGCCCGGTGCCCAGCACCGCGGCGAGCTGACCGGCCACTAGTTCTTCCCTTCCAGGACAGCGACGAGATTCTGTTGCAGCGCAGGGCCGCTCGTTGCATGTGCCAACACCCGCTGCGCCGAGCCGTTGAAGATGTGCTGCGCTGCAAAGCCGATGCGCTCCAGGCCCGCCGAGAACATCGGATTGGCCGCCAGCGCCCCGCCCGACGGGTTCACCTTCGTCGACCCGTTCAGGCCGATGGCCTCTTTCAGGATCAGCTGTTGGTGGGTGAATGGCGCGTAGATCTCGGCGACGTCGATGGAGCCAGTGTCGCCTCCCGTCGCGGCCTTGGCCGACGCGGCCGTCGACGGCGAGGTGGTCAGGTCCCGCGCGCCGAGCACCGGGGTTTCGATGCGATGCTCGAAACCGGTGATCCATGCGGGGTTCTCGCGGAGCTCGCGGGCCTTATCGCCCACGGCCAGCACGATGGCCGACGCGCCGTCGGTGATCGGCGCGATGTCGTGGCGGCGCAGCGGATCTGCGAAGTACGGGCGGGAGAGCAGTTCGTCGATGTTCTTGGCAGGCTTCTCGGAGTCGGTGCGTTCGGCGACCGCGAACGAATCCAGCGCCACCTGGGCCATCTGCTCGGCTGTCCATTTGCCCGCGTCCAGGCCGAACCGCGCCTGCAGGCCAGCGATCGACACGGAGTCGGGCCAAAGCGGCGCAACGGAATACGGGTCTGTCTGCATTGCGAGTACGCGGCGAAGGGTGCCCGCCGAAGACTTGCCGAACCCGTAGACCAGGGCGGTGTCGACTTGGCCCGTCAGCAGCTTGATGTAGGCCTCGTACAAGGCCCACGCCGCGTCCATCTCGACGTGCGACTCGTTGATCGGCGGCACCGCCCCGATCGAGTCGATCGCGGAGATGAACGAAAAGGCGCGACCGGCAAGGTAATCCGATGAGCCCGAGCACCAGAAGCCGATATCGGTCTGCTTGAGGCCGAGCTCCTCGTAGATCGAGGCGAAGCAGGGCATCAGCATCTCGACGCCGTTGGTGGTGCCCTCAGTGCGGCGTACGTGCGGTGCGTGCGCGAAACCGACTACAGCGATATCCGTCATGAGTGAAGGCCTTTACAGGTGGTGCTTGTAGGTGTCGTAGTCGGCGTCCGGTTCGCCGGTGGGCCGGAAGTATTCGATGTTGTCGATGGCCAGGCCCCACTCATCGCGGGGTCTCCACACCGCCTCCACCCGCATGCCCATCCGGACGTCGGCGGCATCGATCTCCTGGATCAGGTGCAGGAACGCGATGTCGGCACCATCGAGCAGAACGTAGGCCGCGACGTACGGCGGCTTGATGCGCTGGCCGGCGAACGGGATGTTGATGACCGCGAACGTCGTCACGGTGCCCTTGTCCGGCAGCTCGATGAAGTCGTCGAGCTGCTGGCCGGTCGCGGGATCGGCTTCCCGCGCAGGGAAGTAGACCTTCCCGTCCTTACCGGTGCGCCCACCGAGGAGCTTGCCTTGCTGCAACGCCCGCAGGTAGGCGCTCTCGGCAAGTGACGCGGTGTGCTGGATCTCGATGGCCGACGGCGTCACCTGCACGGTGACCGGGTCGCGGTCGTCGGCCTCGCCCTCGGGTTCAGCCTCATCACCCAGCGCGAAGTAGGCGATGTCGGTGATCGCGCCGACCGGTTCGTCGACCCAATGCGCGTGCACCCGGGCGCCGGTGCTGACGTCATCTGACGAACCGGCTTCCACCGCGTGCAGCAGCGGGGTGTCGGCGCCGTCGAGTTTGATCAGTGCCCAGGCGAACGGGTGGTCCAGGGGCTGACCCTCCAGCGGCTGCGGCTGCCAGGTCCACGACACCACTGTTCCGACGCTGGCCACCGGTACGATCTCGGTCAATCGTTCATAGGTGACGGGGTCGAACTCGGCAGGCGGCACATGCACTCGCCCGTCGGAACCGCGCACGCCGACGATGCGCCGCTCGCGCAGGGCGGTGAAGAACTGGCTAAGGAGCGGTCCCACTGAACGGGTGTAGTCGAATGAGAGCCTCAGCGGTGCTGAAAGAGGCGGCTCATGCGGGTCGATCTGCACCGGGCTGCTTTGGCTGGCGGTCACGGCATCGAGTAGAACAGGTTCTAAGAATGGTTTCAACCACGGGTCGAGAGGCAGAATCGAGGAAGCCATGAGACTAGGCCTTCAGCTGGGATATTGGGGCGCGCAGCCGCCGCGGAACGCGCCGGAACTGGTCGCCGCGGCCGAAGACGCCGGCTTCGACACCGTGTTCACCGCGGAGGCGTGGGGTTCGGACGCCTACACCCCGCTGGCCTGGTGGGGATCGTCGACGACCCGGATGCGCCTGGGCACGTCGGTAGTTCAGCTGTCCGCGCGGACGCCGACCGCGTGCGCGATGGCTGCGCTGACCCTGGACCACCTCTCCGGCGGGCGGCACATCTTGGGGCTCGGGGTATCGGGACCGCAGGTCGTCGAGGGCTGGTACGGCCAGAAGTTCCCCAAGCCGCTGGCCCGCACCCGCGAGTACATCGACATCCTCCGCCAGGTGTGGGCCCGCGAAGCCCCGGTGACCAGCGACGGCCCGCACTACCCACTGCCGCTGTCGAGTGCGGGCACCACCGGCCTTGGCAAGGCGCTCAAGCCGATCACCCATCCCTTGCGCGCGGACATCCCGATCATGCTGGGTGCCGAGGGGCCGAAGAACGTCGCGATGGCCGCCGAGATCTGCGACGGCTGGTTGCCGATCTTCTACACCCCGCGGATGGCCGACACCTACAACGAGTGGCTCGACGAAGGCTTCGCGCGGCCCGGCGCCCGCCGCAATCGCGAGGACTTCGAGATCTGCGCCACCGCCAACATCGTCATCACCGACGACCGCAGCGCCGCGTTCGCGGCGATGAAGCCGTACCTGGCCTTGTACATGGGCGGCATGGGCGCCGAAGACACCAACTTCCACGCCGACGTCTACCGAAGGATGGGTTACGCCGAGGTGGTCGACGACGTGACCACGCTGTTCCGCACCGACCGCAAGGACGAGGCAGCGACCGTCATCCCCGATGAGCTGGTCGACGACGCGGCGATCGTGGGCGATCTGGACTACGTGCGTGAGCAGGTCAAGGTGTGGGAAGCCGCGGGCGTCACGATGATGGTCGTGACCGGCCGCAACGCCGAGCAGATCCGGGAGCTGTCGACGCTGGTCTGAGCATCGCTTGTCTGTGAATTAGAACACGTTCTACAGTGAGCGCCATGCCAGCTTCGCAGCACACCATCGCCGGCACGGTGCTCACGATGCCGGTGAAGATCCGCAAGGCCAATCAGCACATGGCGATGTTCCCCGTCGATGCCGATGCCGCCCAGCGGATGATCGACTACAGCGGCCTTCAGGTCTACCGGCCGTTGCCCGGCCGGGCAATCGTGACGCTGATATTGACTCACTTCATCGACGGCGATCTCGGCCCGTACGACGAATACAGCACCTGTGTGATGGTCCAACCCCCAGGCTCCGACGCGCCCGGGTATCAGTCGGCATTCGTTCAGCACATGTTCGTCGACCAGGCCTTCACTTTGGAGGCCGGTCGGACGATTTGGGGCTTCCCGAAGGTCATGGCCGACTTCACAATCCGCGACGGCAAGCAGTTCGGTTTCGACGCCAGCATCGACGATCAATTCGTGCTTGGCATGGAATTCAGCCCCGGGCTTCGGGTTCCGTCTGCCCTGACTTCACGGGAACAGGAGTTGCGCGCCTACTCCTGTCTCGACGGCCTGACACGCGAAAGCCCCTATGAGGTCGCATTCCACGGCGCGCGTTACCGGCCAGGCGGCGCGCGAGTGCGGCTCGGCGAACATCCTTACGCGAAAGAACTCGCCTCGCTAGGCTTCCCGAAACGCGCGCTGGTCTCTGGTTCGGCTGCCAACGTGGAGATGTCGTTCGGCGACGCCCAGGAGATCTCGTGACCATGACCAAGCCGGATGTGGACCTGGCCGACGGCGCGTTCTACGCCGATCGTCCCGCGGCCCGAGAAGCCTACCGTTGGATGCGGGCCAACCAGCCGGTGTTCCGCGACCGCAACGGGTTGGCCGCCGCGACGACGTATGCGGCCGTTATCGATGCCGAACGGAACCCCGAGTTGTTCTCGAACGCAGGCGGCATCCGCCCCGACCAGGATGCCCTGCCGATGATGATCGACATGGATGATCCGGCACATCTGTTGCGCCGCAAGCTCGTTAACGCCGGCTTCACGCGAAAGCGTTTGAAGGTCCAAGATGCGTCCATCGGCGCGTTGTGCGACCTGCTCATCGACGCGGTATGCGAGCGCGGCGAATGTGATTTGGTCAGAGACCTTGCCGCACCGCTGCCGATGGCGGTCATCGGCGACATGCTTGGCGTGCTCCCGGACGAGCGAGAGTTGTTCCTGAAGTGGTCCGACGAAATGATGGTCGGCCTCAGTTCCACTGTGTCCGAGGCTGATATGCAGGTCACGATGGATGCCTTTGTCGCGTACAACGACTACACCCGCAGCAAGATCGAACAGCGTCGCTCCGAGCCGACCGAGGACCTGATCAGCGTCCTGGTGCAGTCGGAGGTCGATGGTGAACGGCTGACCGACGACGACATCCTTCAGGAGACGCTGCTGATCCTCGTCGGCGGCGACGAGACGACGCGTCACACGATTTCCGGTGGAATCGAGCAGCTGATACGCAACCGCGACCAGTGGGATCTGCTGCAGAACGACTCCGACCTGCTCCCCGGCGCGA
>JAVRPG010000704.1:0-2994 GCA_032162325.1 Mycobacterium sp.
CGGCTTGAGGTAGTCCACCTCGGCCAGCACGAACTTGTACTCCGGCTCGCGGCGGGCCATTTCGAGGTGCGCGCTCACCAGGTCGAAGCCGTTGGTCTGGCGGGCCCGCCCTGGCGGGTCCTCGCTCCACACGCTGGTGTAGGCCGCCTGCGTGTTCCACCACACGGGGTCATAGTGGAAGTGGCTGATCATGTGCATCGTCCAGCCGGGCTCGGCGACGGTGAAGACGAACGGTGTATCCCCCGCTCGAGCCGTTCGCTGCTCTCCCGGCGTCGGCCGGCTCACCCGTACGGGCACATCGACTCTGCCGTCGCCCGCCTCGACCATGGCCTCGCCGGCAAGGCCGTCGCCCTCGACATGGATCGGCGCCGACGCAGAACAGCCGGCGTAGCTCACGCGCACCAGTTGCAAGGGAGCGTCATGCGGCCCGACAAACAACTCCGTCGACTCCGCGGAGATGACGTGCACCCCAAAAACACTACGGCGTCGACGCGTTACAGACCGTTGCGACGGCCGAGGATCAAATCCTTGATCTCGGCGAGCTGCTCGTCGACCGAGCGGAACCTGCCTCGCGTCTCGGTGCGAAAGTCGGCCAACTCTGTCTCGACAGTCCCGAGCCTTGTCTCCACTGCTGTTAGACGGAGCCCATGGTCCCGCTGGTTGGCGCCCAATGCGCTTACAGCTGCCAGAACCGCACGGTAGTCAGCCTGGGAAGCTTCAAGCGCCGCGATGCGCGCTTCGAGGTCTTCCAGTGTGGCCACGCCACCATCGTATGGGCCGCGCTGTCATCCGGGCAGCGCTTATCCACAGCCTCACACCCGCGAAATGTCGACGACAAGCGCGCGATGATCCGAGACCGGCAACCGCGGCGCAGAGCATGCCTCAACCCGCAGAGTGGGGTCGTCGGTCAGGATGTGGTCCAGCTGATCGTAGGGATCGTCGGCCGGGAAGGTCGCCGCCTCGCCGAGCGGCCGCATTCGGGTCCAGCGGCTCGGCGTCGGCGGAGTCATGTTGAGATCGCCCATCAGCACTCGCGGGCCCGGGAAGCCGCGCAGGTCTTGGATCAGTGAGCGCAGCTGCGCCCGGTTCCAGCCGGGCACGAAAGACAGGTGGGTGTTGGCGACGGTCAGCAGCCCGAGCGGGGTGTCGAGCTGCGCGACCATCGCCGCCCTTGGCTCCTCATGGACAACCTGCACACGGCGCGGCCCGGGCAGGTACATCGGGAAGCGCATCGGAATCCGGGGCAGCCGCACCACCTGCCACGACGATGCGAGAAACCGCGACAGCAGCGCGATGCCATAGGCTGCGGTACCGGGCTGTTCTCGGCCCGTGGCCGCCATCCATGTCGCCCCCGGGGTGCCGTTGATCGCCGCCACGAACCGGTGGCTGACCGCGCCCATAGCTTCCGCGGCGACCGCGGTCAGGTCGGCCTTTCCCGAGCGGGGCTGCTCCAGGTCGACCTCCTGCAGCGCCAGCACGTCGGCGTCGAGCTGCTTGATGGAGTCGACAAGTCTGTCCAGCTCGACGCTGCCGTCGTGAACACTTCGTCCGTGCAGGATGTTGAAGGTTGCCATCCGCATGGGTACTACATACCCGCAGTGACCGATTCCGATGTACGTGGACGAAACGACGAGTTGCGCGACGCGCTGAAGCGTGCCGCGTCGGCGCTCAAGGCGCAGGGGCCCGAGTTCGCCCTTGCGGGCAGCTATGCGCTGTGGGTACACGGCGGTCCAGAACCCGTGCATGACGTGGACTTCATCGTCGCCGAGGAGGATGCCGAGGCGGCGGCCAAGACGCTCGAGGGGGCCGGCTTCCGGATCGATCGCACGCCGGAAGACTGGCTGTTCAAGGCCTGCACCGGGGGTGTTGTCGTGGACATGCTGCACCGGCTCAACAATGTGCCCGTCGCCACCGCGACGATTCGCGGCGCCGACGTAGTCGAGGTCCTCGCAATCGCGATGCCGGTGCTGCCGCCGACGCTAGTGGTGACCGAGAAGCTGTCGTCGCTCAAGGAGCATCACTGCGATTTCGCGGCCCTGCTGCCAGGCGTGCGCGCCGTGCGTGAGCAGGTGAACTGGAGCCGGGTCCGTGGCGACACCGCCGACAACGATTTCGCCGCGGCGTTCCTGTTCCTCACCGACCGCCTCGGTATCACCGCCTAACCTAACCCGCAGCGCGGCCGAGCCGCTCGGCGACGGCACCGACCGCCCGCACCACTTCGGGAGGCTCGAGGACCTCGAAGTCGCAGCCGACGGTCGCGAAGTAGAAGACCATTCGTTCCGGATCATCGGCGCCGGCGGTGACGATGCAGGCATCGGGTCCGTCGGCTTCAATCGTCACCGATGCTGGTGAAAAGTGCTGCGCCAGAACATGTTCGGGTGCGTAGTAGCGAACGCGTGCCACATAGCGATACGGCGAGCTGCTGATCGAGCGTCGCACATAGGCCGCCGCGTCCGGCGCATCGCGGGCGACGAACGTGCTGCCGAGCGCGCGAACGTCGGCCATCCGGTCCAGCCGCAGGCTGCGCCAGTCCTGCCGGTCGCGGTCGTAGGCCAGCAGATACCAGCGCCGGCCCGTCGTCACCAGCTGATACGGCTCCAGCCGCCGCTGAGTTCCGCTGCCGGCCCGGTCGACGTACGCCGTGGTGACGTGTTCGTGGTCGCGGCAGGCCCGCGCCAGCGTCATCAGCACGTCGGGTTCGACGGGTGAGTCCGAATAGTTCGACGGCAGCGTCACTGTGGCGTCGTGCACGGCGGCCACCTGCGACCGCAGCCGCGCGGGCATCACCTGGTCGAGCTTGCTCAGCGCGCGCAGCGCCGATTCGCCGACGCCGGCCACGCTGCCGCCGGCTGCCAGCCGCAGGCACACCGCGATGGCGACCGCCTCGTCGGGGTCGAGCAGCAATGGCGGCAGCGCAGCGCCTGCACCCAGCTGATACCCGCCGCCGAGGCCCTTGCTGGCGTGCACCGGATAGCCGAGGTCACGCAGCCGTTC
>JAVRPG010000705.1:0-2933 GCA_032162325.1 Mycobacterium sp.
CCTTCGCGGGTTCGCCGCCGGGTGTGCCGGGCACAGCCTCGTTCACCGGCAACTGCACCTGGTACGGAATGTCTCCTGCCAACCCGAACCCGAGCCGCTCGCGTGCCTGCGCCGCGACGAACACCCGGTCAGCGAGTTTGACCTGCTGCTCTTCGAGGTCGGCAATCTGCGCACGCAGTTGCTCCTCGGAAGCCTTCAGCTGCTGCATCTCGGTGCGCTGCGCGAAGTAGGTGCGTACCGGGCCCGCGATGGTCAGGGTGAGCACGCAGACGACCGCGGCGAGAATCGCCGCGCGCCGGGCCGCCGATCCGAACCTCTGCTCGGACTGCTGCTCTGCCGACGCGACGATGGCTTCGCGGATGGTGTCCTTGGGTTCGGCCTCCGGCGCCGACTGCGTCTCGGTCGCGCGCGGCTGGCGGCGGGCAGGCGCCGTCCCCCGCGGACGGCCCGCCGGGGACCGTCGCTTGGGATCGGGCCGTTTCGCCTCGGGCACAGGCTATTTCGCCTCG
The DNA here is from genome assembly GCA_032162325.1 of Mycobacterium sp. GTDB lineage: Bacteria > Actinomycetota > Actinomycetes > Mycobacteriales > Mycobacteriaceae > Mycobacterium. Next base: position 510 of record JAVRPG010000705.1, read on the forward strand.
CCGTCTGCTCTTCGCGCAAGCGGCTCATCGCCCACCGAGAAGCGCGGGAAGGCGAGATCACCGGCGTAACGGGCGGCGTCGCCGAGGGTCTCCTCGATGCGCAGCAGCTGGTTGTACTTGGCGACCCGCTCGCTGCGCGCCGGCGCACCGGTCTTGATCTGGCCGCTGCCGACCGCGACAGCGAGGTCGGCGATCGTGGTGTCCTCGGTCTCGCCGCTGCGGTGACTCATCATCGTGCGGTACCCGCTGGAGTGCGCGAGTGCCACCGCATCCAGCGTCTCGGTGAGGGTGCCGATCTGGTTGACCTTCACCAACAGTGCGTTGGCCGCACCCTTTTCGATGCCCTCCTCAAGCCGCTCCGGGTTGGTGACGAACAGGTCGTCGCCCACGATCTGGACGCGGTCGCCGATCGCCGTCGTCAGCGCCACCCAGCCGTCCCAGTCGTCCTCCGACAGCGGGTCTTCGATCGACACCAACGGGTACGAGTCGATCAGGCCTGCGTAGAACTCGGACATCTGTTCGGCGGTGCGGGTCTCCTTCTCGAAGCTGTAACCCGTTCCGTCGGTGAAGAATTCGGTGGCGGCGACGTCGAGCGCCAGCGCGACGTCGGAACCTGGTTTGAAGTCCGTCGCCTCGATGGCACTCAGAATCAGATCCAGCGCCGCCTTGGTGCCCGCCACATCGGGTGCGAACCCGCCCTCGTCGCCGAGACCGGTGGCCAGCCCCTGCTTCTTCAGCACCCCCTTCAGCGCGTGGTACACCTCGGCACCCCAGCGCAGAGCCTCTTTGAAGCTGGGCGCACCGATCGGCGCGACCATGAACTCCTGGACGTCGACCCCGGTGTCGGCGTGTGCGCCACCGTTGAGGATGTTCATCATCGGCACCGGCAGGATGTGCGCGTTGGGCCCGCCGATGTAGCGGAACAGCGGCAGCCCCGCCGAGTCCGCCGCGGCCTTGGCCACCGCCAGCGACACCCCAAGCATGGCGTTGGCGCCCAGCCGCGACTTGTCCGGCGTGCCGTCGAGGTCGACCAGCGCCTGGTCCACCAGCCGCTGGTCGTCGGCGCTCAGCCCGATGACCGCCGGCGCGATCTCGTCGAGCACGGCCTCCACCGCTTTCTCGACGCCCTTACCGCCGTAGCGGGCACCGCCGTCGCGCAGTTCCACCGCCTCGTGCTCGCCGGTCGATGCGCCCGACGGCACCGCGGCACGGGCGAATGTGCCGTCCAGCAGGGCCACTTCGACCTCGACCGTCGGGTTGCCGCGGGAGTCGAGGATCTCGCGGGCTCCGACCTGCTCGATGATGGGCACTGGCTTCTCCTTGGTCATGGGGTTTGACGGATTTGAGCCTAGAGCGTGCACCCGCCCGCGGCGTGTTTAGAGGGGGTGTCCATCGGCGAAGGCCGTCGCCCAGTCCCGCACCGTACGGGCGTACTGGTCGGAGTGGTTGTAGGCCCGGAGCGCTGCCATCCAGCCGCGAGGGGTGGCCAGGTCCTTGCCGCGCCAGCACAGGTAGCCGGCCGCCGAGAGCGCCGCGTCGTCGAAATTGTCCGGGCTGATGATGCCGTCGTTGTTGGCGTCGACGCCATAGAGCTTCCACGTCTCGGGGATGAACTGCATCGGCCCCATGGCCCTGGCGTACTCCGGATCGCCGTCGAGGCCGCCTCCGTCGTTGTCGATGATCTTCAGGTTGCCGTTGGTGCCATCGAGGCGGACGCCGCGGATCGGCGGCGTGACGTCGCCGTTCGGAGCGATAACCGCGCCGCGGTAGGTGCCGTTGTGGCTCTCCACCTGCCCGATGGCGGCCAGTGTCGTCCAGGCCAGATGACAGTCGGGATTCTCGACCTCCGCGACGCGCGCGGCATAGGCATAGGCCTCGAGCGCGGCGACCGGCATGCCCAATGCGGGCGCGCGCTTGGCCGCCCATTCGTGCAGCTGATCGGCGGGCCTGCCCTTGGCGTGGGTGTCGATCTTGGGCACCGGATCGCCCGCGGGAGGCGGCACACCGTCAGGTATCGGCGTGCCCAGTTGCCACGAGCAGCTGGAAGCCATCAGCAGCGCTGTCGCGCCGATCACCGCGACAGCCCGCAGCCAACGCACTGGCGACACCGGACTCCCTCAACCCACTCTGGTCGTTGCCCATCGTCCCACGCGCTCGGACCAGATCCGTAACCGTCATGGACGTGTACCCTCCCATCGCGCCCCCTGCTAAGGTGAGCCACACCTTGCTTTGGCAAGCCAAAGCAAAGTACGCGGATTTGGCGTAGCGAGGACAAGTTGATGACTGCCGGCACGGGGCCATGGTCAAGGGCCATGGGACGATGCGTGGAGTCGTCTTGAGGGAGTCCGGTGTCGCCAGTGCGTTGGCTGCGGGCCGTCGCGGTGGTCATCGCAGCGGTCATGCTGATGGCTTCCTCGTGTTCAT
>JAVRPG010000706.1:0-4035 GCA_032162325.1 Mycobacterium sp.
CGTTGCACTTGACCACCGGGCCCCAGCAGCCAAGCTTCACAATGCATTTCGGGGATCCATACTCGGTGGCGAAGTCACCCTGCTCGTAGTAGCCGGCGCGATCGCAGCCCTCGTGCACGGTGGCGCCGAACAGCCACTGCGGCCGCAGCGCCTCATCAAGCGGGATCATCGGTGCCTGGCCGGTGGCCATATACAGCAAATACGTCAGCGTCTCCGACAGGTTGTCCGGTTGGATCGGGCAGCCCGGGACACAGACGATCGGGATTCCGGCCTTGCTCTTCCAATCCCAGCCCAGGTAGTCGGGTACGCCCATCGCCCCGGTCGGGTTGCCGGCCATCGCGTGGATGCCGCCGTAGGTGGCACATGTCCCCACCGCAACTACCGCGGTCGCCTTGGGTGTCAATCGGTCGAGCCACTCACTGGTGGTCATCGGCTGCCCGGTAGCCGGGTTGTTGCCGAACCCACACCAGTACCCCTCTTCCTTGATCGCCTCGTTGGGAATCGAACCTTCCACGACGAGCACGAACGGTTCGAGCTCACCGCGGTCGGCCTTGAAGAACCACTCGAGGAAATCGTCCGCGCCACCGGTGGGGCCGCATTCGAAATCGATGAGCGGCCAGTGCACGGCGATCTTGGGCAGACCGGGGAGCGCGCCCAGCGCGATCTCCTCGATACTGGGTTGAGTGGCGGCAGTCAGCGCCACCGAATCGCCGTCACAACTCAGACCCGCGTTGATCCATAGAACGTGGATCAATGTTTCTTCCGCTTTGACTGCTGCTTCCGTTGGCATACCCGCAGCTTTCCGGGGCCCGGGCTAAGGCCCCTGACACCGCGGGAGTCGACTGTCGGCCCGCTTACGCGGCGCTATTTCCTGGGTCTACTCTCGCCGAACTGCCTTGTCAACGATGTTCTGGCAAATTCGGAGGCCTGGTACGGGTTTCCGGATTTTCTCCTGATTTCGTCAGCGGCGGCGTATTGTCGGCCCTCGATCGCCGTCGGGGGCCATCAATGGTGCGTGTCGATCAGCAACAGGTTGACCATCTTGCGAATCAGTTGCATGTGTTGGTATTCAAGTGATTACCGCCCGACATTCAACCGGGCTCTCAAGACGCCATCACGGTGCACTCAGGTCGCTGAGCCTGCCATGAACTGTCGTAGCCAGCCGAACCAGTCGGCCATGCCGACACCGGTGCGGGCGCTGACTGGCAAAATCGTCGCCGTCGAATTGACCTCTCGGACACGGGCGATATACGAGTCGACGTCGACCTCCAAATACGGCACCAGATCGATCTTGTTGAGGAGCACCACGTCGACGGCGCGGAACATCACCGGGTACTTCAGTGGTTTGTCGTCACCTTCGGTGACCGAATAAACCATCGCCTTGGCGTGTTCGCCGACGTCAAACTCGGCCGGGCAAACCAGATTTCCGACGTTTTCGATGATTACCATGTCCAGGCGGGTCAGATCCAGTCCCTGCAGCGCGCGGTTGACCATCGGCGCGTCGAGGTGGCATTCGCCGCCGAACCCGTTGCCGGTGTTCAGTAGGGATATCTGAGCGCCCCGGCCACCGAGCTTGGCGGCGTCGAGGTCGGTGGCGATGTCACCCTCGATCACCCCGACGGCGATGTCGCCGGCGAGTTCGTCGAGGGTGGCTTGTAGTACGGTCGTCTTCCCGGAACCGGGGGAGCTCATCAGGTTGATGGCACGAACTCTGTTGTCCTCAAACGCTTGTCGATTATAGTCGGCTCGGATGTCGTTCTCGGCGAAGATCGCCTCCAGCACGTCGATCCGCTGGGAACCGGTGTGATAGCCACTGTGATCGCCGTGGTCGCCGGCGTGGGTGTGCGGGTGATCGTCGTGCTCGTGGGTATGCACGGTTCCGTCGTCGTGCCGATGAAATCTACCCATCGTCAATATCTTTCACGAGACAACCTTTCACGAGACATCCAATGACGTCACCAAGAACTCGTCGCCGCGCAGCACCTTGACGTCAGCGCTCTCGCAACGCGGGCATAACAACGACCACCGTGACTCGATCGTTGACTGATGGCCGCAAGAGCGGCAGCTCACCTCAGCGGTGACCAACTCGAGTTCCAACTCGGCGTCGGGCATATCCTCGTAGTCCCGGAGGAGCGCCAAGCAAAATGACAGCGACTCGGGAACCACCTGACGAAGCGCGCCGATCCTGACGCGCACGACGTCGACGTGGCGACCGTCGGCGTACGGTTTGACCACGTCGGCGATCGCCTCGCACAGCGACAGCTCATGCACGGCTAATCACCGCCGTGTCCTTCGAGCCCTGGCACCTGACAGGCCCATGAGCACCGTTCTACACCGCGCGGGCCGCCGAGGGAGCAGAGCGGACAGGACTGACGAACAGTCGCCGCGACCGTGCGGGTGAGCTCGCTACTGCACGCTCTGGGTTTGACCGGGCGGCAGGTCTACCCTGAAGCGGCGGGGCGAATGATGAACTGTGACGAGCTCTTAGCCTCGATCGAGGCGATGCGCCCCGGTCGCGATGACATCGTGTATCTCCAGGGCCTTGGTTACATTCTCACTGAGCGGCGGGTCCCCTGATGGACTATCGGATTACCGAGAATGACCGGGTCCAATTCAAAAGGTGCCGCCGGCAGTGGGATTTCGCGTCGCCGCATCGCCGTGGTCTTGCGCCCGTCGGCGCCCTCGATGCCGCCTTCACGGCGTCACTCAAGGACGCGCTCGCCGTCTACTACTACCCGGGCACGTGGGACTGGCCACACGAACTGAAGCAATCGCTGGTACATAAGGCCCTCAAACGTGCGCTCGACGATGGTGGCGAGACGCATGCGCTGGACGCCGCGACGGCGCTGCTCGACTCCTACGACGCGTGGGCGAGCACGGTCGATCACTTCGCCCCGGTGAGGATCGACCACGACGTCCAGGCGCTGGTGCCCGACCCGCGCGACCCTGAACGAGGGTTGACGACCCCAGATGGATCCGCGGTGATCTACACGTGCCGGATCGACCTGCTGGCGATCGACGCCGCCGACGAGTACTGGGTAGTTCGTCACCAGATCGTCGACGACTGGCAGGAATCGGATGCATTGATCCGCGACGAGCCGGCGGTCGCCGGCTGTTGGGCCTGGGAGCAGGAATACCTGGGTATGGAGATCTCGGGCACGATCCACAACGAGGTCCGCATCAACGGCCCGCTTGATCTGCCCGCTCCCGATCGCACCGCAAACGGTGCGTCGTACCGGGTCGGGCAAAGCGAGCCCAGCGGTGGTGGTCGAGCAATCCCGCAGCACAGACGGTTGTTGGCGCGCACGGCGCGAACGGACGACCCGACCCGCGTCGAGCAATACACCGCGGGCCTACTGCGGCGGACCCACATCCGCCGCAGCCGCGCCGAAATCAGTCTGATTCCCGTGTTGATCGGTGCTGAGGCGATCGACATGATCGGCAATCCGGCGATCTATCCGACATTCGCCCACCACTGCCAGACGTGTGAATTCAGCAGCCCGTGCCTGGCGCTCATCGAGGGAACCGACGCCGAGACAATTCTGGCGCAAGGTTTTCGCCGTCAACCGACCGAGTACTCGCCCAAACCAAGACTGGGACAGTCCACGTGGGGCTTCGGCAGAGGGGCCGCGCCGCCTCAGTGGTGAACACGGATCCCGCCGCGAACTGCGGCTGCGACGAGCTATAACCAGCGTTTCTCGGCTGGCGAAGAATGTGATCAATCTCAACTGCCGAATGTGACGGACGTCATTGCCGGCCGCGGCCGGAACCGCCGACCCTGATACCGCAATCGACATTTTGGTATAGGGAGAACCGGGATGGGTGTTGAGCCTGGTCATGTGGCGTTCGCATACGACCTGACCCTTGATGAGGCGCGCCGGCGGTCCGCCATCCTCGAGGCGATCGGGGAGGACTGGGACCCGCTGGAAGTATTGGCCGAGGAGGATCGCGCCTACGCGATGCTGTACTCGGGCCTCGATGATGAACAGCAGCGAATCTACGACGATCTGGTGGCCGCTGGGGTGCTTCCGGATC
>JAVRPG010000707.1:0-5027 GCA_032162325.1 Mycobacterium sp.
AAGCGCAAAGAGCTCGAGAAGGCTCAATTTGAGGCCAATGTCAAGCGTTATCACCGCAACCAGCGGCTGAAGGGTGGCGCCGCGGTCGTCGGTGTGGTGGGTGTTGTTGCGGCGCTGGGCTATTGGGCGCTGTCGCCGGGGTCGGTCACCGCGCAGTGCGTTCAGGAGGATTCCACGGGCGGCCCGATAATCGTGCCTGACAGCTACTGCACCGGCCACGGCGGCGGCACCGGCGGCCTCTTCATCTACAGCGGCCACCAGTACCGCTACTACTACGGCAGCACCGGAACCGTTGGGGCGAGGCCGGCTGGGGGCACCACGATCGCGCCAAAGGGCACCACCGTCAAGACGTCGTCGGGCACTACCATCCAACGCGGCGGTCTTGGCAGCAAATTTTCTGGCAGCGGCGGCGGCTAGAGCAGCGGCTGGTGAAACGCGTCAGAACGGAGCGGCGGCCGGACTGGTTGTCGATCGTGGAAACACAAGGACTCGTGTTCGGCACGCCCGCGCTCGATGCGGCCGGAGGGGACCGTGCGTACTGGGACGAGTCGGTGTACTACGAGTTCGAGATGGACGAGGTGCTGGCCCTGGAGGCCGACGTCGAACTGCTGCATTCGATGTGCCTGCACGCCGTCGAGCAGGTCGTGCTCATGGAGCGCTACGCGGACTTCGGTCTGCCGGAGTGGAGTTGGCAGCCGATCGCCGAGTCGTGGCGGCGCTCCGATCCGTACGTGTACGGGCGTTTCGACCTGCGTTACGACGCCCGCTCGCCGGCGAAGCTGTTGGAGTACAACGCCGATACCCCGACCACGTTGTTGGAGTCGGCGGTCTTGCAGTGGCATTGGCTGCAGGATGTGTTCCCGGGCTTCGATCAATGGAACTCGCTGCACGAACAGCTCGTCGACCGGTGGAAGGTCGTGCGGGATACCTTGCCCAGCAATGAGCTTCACTTCTCGTGGTCCGGTGCCGAGCAGACCGGCGAGGATCAGATTACGACGACCTATATGCAAGAGACGGCGGCTGAGGCCGGGTTTGAGACAGTAGCGCTGGAAATCGAGGACGTCGGCTGGGACACCGCGCTGGAGCGCTTCGTCGACTTGGAAGAGGCGCCGATCGCCGCGATGTTCAAGCTCTACCCGTGGGAGTGGGTGTTGGACGATGCGTTCGGCCAGCGGGTGGTGTCCAGCCTGCCGCATACCATGTGGATCGAGCCGCTGTGGAAGACGCTGCTGTCAAACAAGGCGATCCTGGCGATCCTGTGGGAGATGTATCCCGGCCACCCGAACCTGCTGCCTGCGTACCTTGATGACCCCCACGAGCTCACCGAGTATGTCCGCAAGCCCAAGCTAGGGCGCGAAGGTGGCAACATCACCATTGTCGGCCCCGGCGTAGAGATGGCCACCGGCGGTGTCTACGGCGAAGAGGGCTACGTCTACCAACTCTTCGACCCACTGCCGCTTTTCGACGACGTGCGGCCCTCGCTTGGCGCGTGGGTGGTCGGCGATTCGTCTGCGGGTTTGGGGATCCGCGAGGCCGGCGGACTGGTGACCAATGACCGTGCAGCGTTTGTCCCGCACCGAATCCCATTGACCGAAGGAAGTTGACGATGACGACCACCGTGATGGCGCTGGAGCCCGACTTCTGGCATTCGATTGGCCGCGGCGTCGGCGCCATGTGGCTGTATGCCGCTGTCGGGCTGGTGCTGATGGTGATCGGGTTCTATGCGATCGACCTGACCACGCCGGGTCCACTGCGCCAAATGGTCACGCAGGGCAAGCCGAATGCCGTCGTCATTTCTGCGGCGGGCATCGTCAGCATGGCGTTCATCGTGGTGCTGGCGATCTATTCGTCGGGAGGCAGGCTGGCCGAGGGACTGACCGCCGCCGCGATTTTCGGCTTCGTCGGGATTGTGGCGCAGGTGGTCATGATGCGCGTCGCGACGATGGTGCTCGGCGTCAACATGTCCGACTGTTTGGAATCCGACAGCTTTTCCCACGAGTCGCTGATGGTGGCTGCCGCGCAGTTCGCGCTCGGGCTGGTGGTGGCGGTCGCCATCCTTTAGGGCCTAATGCGCCTCCGCCAGAGTCATTTCCGTGGTCGACCCGGGTACGGCAGGCTGTATTTAGAGCCAGGTGTCGTCGGTGGTGGTGGTGAGGAACGCCTCCAGATCGTCGCGCCACTGCGCGGGTGTGTTCTTGTCCGGCTCGATCCCGGTGTACTCGCCGCGGTAGAACAGAAGCGGCCGCGGCTTCTTGTGCGGCACGTCGGATAACGAGTGCACGGCGCCGAATACGACGTGGTGATCGCCGCCGTCGTGCACGGAATGCACCGTGCAGTCGATGTGCGCCAGCGTCCCTTCGATGATCGGCGAGCCGAGTTTGGAAGGGCTCCAGTCGAGTCCGGCGAACTTGTCCGGCTCCTTGGAGCCGAACCGTGCCGAGACGTCCTTCTGCTTCTCGTGCAGCACGTTGACGCAGAAGTGCCCGCTGGCCTCGATGGCCTGCCATGACCGCGACACCTTGGTCGGGCAGAACAGCACGAGGGCCGGGTCCAGCGACAGCGCAGCGAATGACTGGCAAGCGAAGCCGACCGGCGCACCGTCGTGCATGGTGGTGATCACGGTGATGCCCGTGCAGAACTGCCCGAGCACATTGCGGAATGTGCGGGGGTCGAGCGGTTCCCTGGTGCTCAAGGCCAATTGTTCTTCGCGCGAGCGCTCATCACTGGCCCTTGAAGCCGACGCTGAAGTCGTGGCCCCACAGGCTGACCGCGGTGCTCTCGCGGGCAATCCAGTCCTCGTCGGTGACCTCGAGTCCTTCACAACCGAATTCGACGTCGAAGCCGCCCGGGGTCTTCATGTAAAAAGACAGCATCTTGTCGTTGACGTGGCGGCCCAGGGTCGCCGACATCGGCACCTTGCGGCGCAGCGCACGATCAAGGCACAAGCCGACGTCGTCGCTGTTACCCACCTCCATCATGAGATGGACGATGCCGCTTGGTGTCTCACCCGGCATGAAAGCCAGGCTGTGATGACGCGGGTTCACGCCGAAGAAGCGCAACCACGCCGGGGGGCCATCCGCGGGCCTACCAACGAGTTGCGGTGGCAGCCGCATCGAGTCACGCAGCTTGAAACCCAGCACGTCGCGATAGAAGTGCAGCGACTCCACATCGTCCTTCGTGGTCAGCACCACGTGGCCGAGACCCTGCTCCTCGGTGACGAACTTGTGGCCGTACGGGCTGACGACGCGGCGGTGTTCGAGGGCTGCACCGTGGAACACCTCGAGGGTGTTGCCAGACGGGTCGTCGAAGCTGATCATCTCGTCGACCCGGCGTTCGGCGAGTTCAGCGGCCGAGGCCTCCTTGTACGGCGTGCCCTCGACGTCGAGCCGGTTGCGGATGTCCTGCAGCTCCGCGGCATTGGCTGTCTCCCAGCCGGATTGAATCAGACGGTCATGCTCACCGGGCACGATCACCAGGCGGGCGGGGAACTCGTCCATCCTGAGATAGAGCGCACCGTCGGTCGAGCCAGAACCCTCGACCATGCCGAGGACCTTCAAACCGTATTCGCGCCAAGCGGCGATGTCGGTGGCCTCGATGCGCAGATAACTCAGAGACTTGATGCTCATGACCCGCCAACTCCAGGAACGTCTTTCAGAAAATCAACAGTCAGCTTGTTGAACTCGTCGAACTTCTCCAGCTGCGCCCAGTGCCCGCATTGCCCGAAGACGTGCAGCTGCACCCGCGGAATCTGCTTGAGGGCCACCAGCGCTCCGTCAAGCGGGTTGACACGGTCCTCTCGACCCCAGATCAGGAGTACCCGCTGGCGCAGCTTGTACACCTCGCGCCACATCATGCCGAGCTCGAAGTCGGGTCCCGCAAACGACTTTCCCATCGCTCGCGTGGCGGCCAGCGATTCCGGAGTGCTGGCGATCGCGAAGCGTTCGTCGATCAGTTCGGGGGTGATCAGCTTCTGGTCGTACACCATGATCCGCAGGAACGCCTCGAGGTTCTCCCGCGTGGGCTCGTAAGAGAACTTGCCGAGCAGCTTCACGCCCTCGGTCGGGTCGGGCGCGAACAGGTTGACCGAAAGGCCACCCGGGCCCATCAACACCAGCCGGCCTGCGCGGTCGGGATTGTCAAGCGCGAACCGCACCGCGGTGCCGCCGCCGAGCGAATTACCCACCAGCGCAGCGCGTACGATGCCGAGGTGGTCGAACAGGTTCAGCAGGGCAGTGGCACTGTAGCGGTTGTACTGCTCGTGCTCGGTGTGCTTGTCGGAGTGGCCATAGCCCGGCTGGTCGACGGCGAGCACGTGGAAGTGCTGCACCAGCACACCGATGTTGCGTCCGAAGTTGGACCAACTCGACGCGCCGGGTCCGCCGCCGTGCAGCAGCACGATCGTCTGATCGTTGCCGACGCCCGCCTCGTGGTAGTGCAACCGCATGTCTTCCCGCACTTGGGCATAGCGCGAAGTCGACTCGAACGTGATGTCTGCAACGGCAGTCATCAGACCATCGTGTCCTGCGGTGGCAGACCGAACTCGTTGTTACCGAAGATCAGGTACGCGCGCTCCGGATCATTGGCAGCGTGCACCCGTCCGGCGTGCGCGTCACGCCAGAACCGCTGCACCGGAGCATCGTTGTTGAGCGCGGTGGCGCCCGACGCCTCGAAGAGCCGATCGATGGACGCGATGGCGCGGCCGGTGGCGCGCACCTGGTCGCGGCGAGCGCGGGCGCGCAGCTCGAACGGGATCTCCTTGTCCGCCTTCAGCAGCGCGTACTCGTCGCCGACATTGCTGATCAGCTGCCGCCACGCGGCGTCGATGTCGCTGGCCGCTTCGGCGATACGCACCTTCGCGAACGGATCGTCCTTTGCCTTCTCACCCGCGAACGCGGCACGCACACGCTTGCCCTGGTGCTCGACGTGGGCGTCGTAGGCGCCGTAGGCCATGCCGACGATCGGTGCCGAGATCGTCGTCGGATGCACAGTGCCCCAAGGCATCTTGTACACCGGCGCGGTGTTGGTCT